>DASTWT010000253.1:0-6263 GCA_035765815.1 Luteimonas sp.
GCGCGCCATCTCGATGTGCTGCACCTGGTCGCGGCCGACCGGCACCTTGTGCGCGTTGAACAGCAGGATGTCGGCCGCCATCAGCACCGGGTACATGTACAGGCCCGCGGTGACGCCGGCATCGGCGTCCTCGCCCGCGGCCTCGTTGCGGTCGGTCGCCGCCTTGTAGGCGTGCGCGCGGTTGAGCAGCCCCTTGCCGGCGACGCAGGCGAGCAGCCAGGTCAGTTCCGTCGTCTCGGGAACGTCCGACTGGCGGTAGAACCGCACCTGCTCGGGATCGAGCCCGCAGGCCAGCCACGCCGCCGCGATCTCCAGCGTCGAGCGCTGCACGCGCGCCGGGTCCTGGACCTTGATCAGCGCGTGGTAGTCGGCGAGGAAGTAGAAGCTCTCGACGCCCGGCACGCGGCTTGCGGCGAGCGCCGGCCGGATCGCGCCGACGTAGTTGCCCAGGTGCGGGGTGCCGGACGTGGTGATGCCGGTGAGGACGCGGGTCGTGGCCATCGCGGCAGTTTACCGGAGCCACGCACCCCGGACCGCGTGCCGGCGCCGTCCTTGCCCGGGACCCGCCCCTCCGCGACCGGCGGAGGGACGGCCCGCGGCGCGTGCTTCAGGACAGCGTGCGCTCGAAATCCTTGACCTCGTTCTCGGCGCGGTCGCGGTCCCAGCCGTACTGCTCCTGCAGCTTGCCGGCGAGGTACTGGCTGTCGCCCTGCTGCACGTCGAAGACGTCGTCGGTGAGGTCGCCCCACTTGGCCTGCGCCTTGCCCTTCAGCTGGGTCCACTTGCCGGCGATGATGTCGTTGTTCATGCGTGATGTCCTCTCGATGGGGGAATCCGGCGACTGGCGCCGGAACCACATCCTCGCCGCGCGCGCGTTCGCGCGAGGTCAATGTTCCGTTGCGCGCGGATTACATCGCGCGAAACCCGCGGCCACGAGGCCGGCATGAAAAACCGGGCACGAAAAAACGGGCCGGGTTTCCCCGGCCCGTGCATCCGTGCGGACGCGCTCCTTGCAACCGATGGCGGCTGGCTAGCAGTGCGAGTCCTTGCAGTCCTCGGCCTTTTGTTCGACCTTTTCGCCGACCTTCTGCACGTCCTTGCCGGCACCGGCCATCGTGTTGCAGGCGGTCAGGGCCGCCGTCGAGAAGCACGCCAGGATCACCAGGGCGAACAGACGCTTCATGGGAACCTCCTCCGTCGTGTTGGAAATCGTGAACGCGGAGGCCATGAAAGCGCACCGACCCGTGAAGCCGGCGTGGACTGGGCGCGGCCCCGCGGGACGGAATTCCCAACCGTTCAGGAAGACGGCGGCGGGCGCCGCGGCGGCTCAGTCGCGCATCAGGGTGGACTTGCCGAACAGGCTTTCCACCAGGTCCACGGTGAGCACGGCGGTGCTGTTGCGGTTGTCGAGCACCGGGTTGAGCTCGACGATGTCGAGCGAGCCCATGCGCCCGCTGTCGGCGATCATCTCCATCACCAGCTGCGCCTCGCGGTAGTTCGGGCCGCCCGGCACGGTGGTGCCGACGCCCGGCGCGATCGACGGATCGAGGAAGTCCACGTCGAAGCTGACGTGCAGGTGGGTGTTGGCGTCGACGCCGGCCAGCGCCTCCTCCATCGTGCGCTTCATGCCGACTTCGTCGATGTAGCGCATGTCGTAGACGTCGAGGCCGTACTGCTTGACCAGGCGCTTCTCGCCCTCGTCGACGGAGCGGATGCCGACCTGCCGCACCTCCGCGGGGCGCAGCGCGGGCGCGCTGCCGCCGAGCTTCGTGAGCGCGTCCGGGCCGATGCCGCACAGGCAGGCCACGGGCATGCCGTGGATGTTGCCGGAAGGCGTGACCTCGTGGGTGTTGAAGTCGGCGTGCGCGTCGAGCCACAGCACGCGCAGCTGCTTGCCGGCGTCGCGGCAATGGCGCGCGACCGCGGTGATCGAACCGATGCCCAGGCAGTGGTCGCCGCCCATCATGATCGGCAGGCGGCCCTGTCGCAGTTCGGCGCCGACCGCGTCCATCACCGCACGGTTCCAGGCGACGACCTCGTCGAGGTGGCGATAGCCTTCGACCGGCGGCTGCCACGGATTGCGCGGGCCGTCCAGGTTGCCGCGGTCGACGACGTCGATCCCGCGCACGGCGAGCGCCTCGCCGAGGCCGGCGATGCGCAGCGCGTCCGGGCCCATCAGCGCGCCGCGATGGCCGGCGCCGATGTCGGTCGGCACGCCGATCAGGGACACGCTCTTGGACGGCGGGTGCGGAAAACGTCGGCTCATCGTCGCTCCATGCGCTGCGGCGGTGCTGGTGCCGGCACCCGGATTCGAACTGGGGACCTACCGCTTACAAGGCGGTTGCTCTACCAACTGAGCTATGCCGGCGTGGCTGCCGGGATTCTAGCGCACCGTGCCGGGAAGCCGGCCGCGCGCAGCGACGACGCCCGGCGTTGCGCGGCGGCCTCGGTGCCGTAGCGGCCGAGCGCGATCGTGTTCGCGTCGGTGCCGTCGCGGACCACCACGTAGTCGCTGAAGCCGGATTCGGCGATGCGCGTGGCGGTCGCCTGCGCGGCATCCGCGGAGGGCAGGCGCGGAAGATAGACGCGCCAGCCGGCGGCGGCGCCGTCCCCGCCTTCGCAGGCGAGGTTCGCGCTCGGACCGGATGCCGTCGGAGCGGCATCGGCGGTCGCCGGCGCGCGCACCTGGGTGGCGGCGGAAGGCGGCGCGGGCTTCGCAGGCGACTGCGAGGCAGCCTGCGCCGCGACCGGTGCGGCGGCGGGCGCGGCGGACGCGGGCGTACCGGCGTCGTCAACGAGATGCAGCCGCGCCGCGCCCGCGGGCACGGCCGGCGGCGGTTCGGCCGGCGGCGGCGCATGCAGCCACCACCAGGCGGCGGTACCGAGGTTCAGGACGACGAGCAGGACGATCGCGGCGCGCGTGGGCATGCGTGGATTCTATGCGGCGGCGCGCGCCCATTGCGCGAGCCCCTCGAGGACCAGCGCCGGCGCGTCCACGGCCCCGGGGCAATGCGCGCGCAGCGCGGCGGCGCCGCCGCCGTGCAGCAGCAGCGCCGGCGGACTCCCCGTGCGGATCGCGGCCGCTTCCTGGCTCTGCGCGACCAGCGCGAGCGCGGCGCCCTCGCAGCCGGAGGCCAGCGCGTCCGCGGTGTCGGCGGCGAACGGCGCGTACGCCCCGCCCGTCGCCGGAAGCACCGGCGCGCGCCGGTGCAACGCATCGCGCATCAGCGCGGGCGCAGGCGCGCTGCGCCCGCCCAGGTGCCGCCCGCGATCCAGCAGGTCGATCGTCAGCGCGGTGCCGACGCCGACGACGAGCGACGGTCCCTCGCTGCGCGCGTGCGCGCCGAGCAGCGCCAGGAACCGGTCGACGCCGAGGCGCGACGGTTCCGCGTACGCGATGCGCACGCCCGCGAAGGCCGCCAGCGTGCGCGCGAGGTGGATGCGGCGGCAGCGTGCGGCGAGTGCATCGAGCAGCGCCACGCGCAGCGCCGGCGAAGCGACGCTCGCGATCCACGCGACGTCGCATCGCGCCGGCAGGCGCGCTTCCCAGCCGCGCTCGAACGCGGCGCCGTCGTGCGCGATCGCGTGCACTGCGCCCACGCGCCCGTCGCCGCCCAGCGGCGCGCACTTCAGCCGGCTGTTGCCGAGGTCGAACAGCCAGGCGTCCGCCGCCGCGCTCATGCCGCCCTCACGCTGACGTCGCCGGCGTGCACCGCGAACGCCGTGCCGCCCGGGTCCCGCACCTGCAGCGATCCGTCCGCCGCGAGGCCGAGCGCGACGCCGTCGCGCGCGCCACCGGCGGCATGCACGCGCACCGGCCGCCCGGCCAGCGCGTCGAGGCGCGCGTAGCGCGGCAGGAACGGCGCGAGCCCGTCCGCATCGAAAGCGTCGAACGCGGGTAGCCAGCGATCGAGCAAGGCCGCGACCACGTCGTTGCGCGAAGGCGCGATGCCGCCGCCGAGCCCGGCGAGATCCGCCCACGGCTGATCGATCGCTTCGGCCTGCGCCGCCGGCATCGCCACGTTGAGCCCGAAGCCGACCACGGCGCGCGCCGGCCCACCGCCCTCGCCGCCACCCTCGACCAGCAGGCCGCCGAGCTTGCGCAACCCGTCCGGCCCTTCGACGACGAGATCGTTGGGCCACTTGAGCCGCACACTGTCGAACCCGAGGTCCCGCAGCGCCTCCGCGGCGGCGACGCCGGCGACCAGGCTCAGCCCGGCCAGGCGCGCCAACCCGCCGCCGAAGCGCCGGGCCAGCGACAGGTACACGTTGGCCGCCAGCGGCGAGGCCCAGGCGCGGCCACGGCGGCCGCGGCCGCCGGTCTGGCGCTCGGAGAGCAGCACCGCGGCGCCCTCGGCGGGCGTCTCCCGCGCGAGCAGCGCCGAGTTGGTCGACTCGATGGTCCAGGCCACCTCCAGCGACGCCAGCCGGCCGCGCACCGCCGGAGCCATCGCGGCGCGTATCGCATCCGCATCGAGCAACGCCAGCGGCCGCTCCAGGGCGTAGCCGCGCCCGGGGAGGACCGCGATGCCGACGCCGGCGGCGCGCAGGGCCTCGATGTGCTTCCACACGGCCGCCCGGGTCTGGCCGGCCTCGCGCGCAAGCTCGGCCCCGCTCGCCGGGCCGGCGGCCAGGCGGGCGAGGAGGTCGCGTTCGTTCATGGGGAGGGCGCGCGTTCCGGCACCGCGGCAGTCTGCCGGAAGCCCGCCGCCCTGTCTGCTGCAGGGCAGCATTGCAACCTTCGGCATTCACGCCGCATCCACGCTATAGTGCGGGACCGCTTCCGGCCCCGTGCATCCCTCGAGGATCGCCGCCATGAACGCATCCCGCCACACGCCCGCCCTGCTTGCGTTGTGCCTGCTCTTCGCCGCGTCCGCGGCGGCCGCAGGCACCCGTGAACCGCGCATGCACGGCCCTGGCGGCGACGGCGGCGAGTGCACCGGCACGGATGCGACCCCGGCCGACACCGACGCCACGGCCGATGCGCCTGCCGGCACCGCCACCAGGCCGTCCGCGGCGACCGCGCCGAAGCCGGTCGTCTCCGCGCCCGCCCGTATCAAGCCGGTCGTGACCGTGCGCGGCGGCGGCGACGACACCGGCAGCGTGCACGCCCCGCGCTGGCACAGCTTCCTGCCCGGGATGTTCCGCTGAGCGCACCGGCTGCCGGGCGGCATTTGCGCACGCGAACGCATTGGCCCTGCTGAAGTCGTTCCTGCGGCGGCTGCGCCGCACCCCCGAACCGATCGATCCCGCGCTTTGGCGCGAAGCCTCCGCGTCGCTGCCCTGGCTGCGCGGACTGCCGCCCGGCGCCGACGACGCGCTCGCGGCGCTCGCCGCCGGTTTCCTGCGGCGCAAGGCCATCACCCCGCTCGGCGGCCTCGCGCTGACCGATGCCGACCGCGTGCGCCTCGCCGCGTTGTGCTGCCTCCCCTTGCTGGGCTTCGGCGCCGAAGGGCTGCACGGCTGGTCGCAGCTGCTGGTCTACCCGGATGCGTTCCGCGTCGACCGCAGCCACGTCGACGCCGCGGGCGTGCTGCACGAATGGCAGGACGAACTGATCGGCGAAGCCTGGGACGCCGGCCCGCTGGTGCTGTCGTGGGCCGACGTGCAGGCCGACATCGCCGACCCCTGGAGCGGGTTCTGCGTGGCCGTGCATGAGATGGCGCACAAGCTCGATGCGCTCGACGGCGCGATGGACGGCACGCCGCCGCTGCCGCGCGCGTGGCAGCAGGAGTGGGCGCGCGATTTCCAGCGCGCCTACGATGCGTTCGCGCGCGACGTCGACCGCGGGCGGCGCGTGGCGATCGACGACTATGCGGCCGAGTCGCCGGAGGAGTTCTTCGCGGTCTGCACCGAATACCACTTCAGCGCGCCGAAGCGCCTGCAGCGCGCGATGCCGGCCGTCGCCTCCCACCTCGCGCGCCTCTACGCCTTCCGCCCGGTCTCTTCGTAGGAGCGCTCGCTTCGAGGCTGGGCGCCGCGAATGCGGGGGGAGTGACCGCCGCGCTGACGAGTCGTCCTCGGACTCACAGCGCGGGCGCGGGCCATCCATGGCCCGCTCGGCCCACGCACACGCATTCGCACCGCCGCGCCAAGCGCATCGCCCCGCTTCTTGTTTGAAAAAGCGGGGAATCGCGGCGTGCGAGGCGACGGAAGCGTGCGTGGAATTCCGGGGGCCTTGGCGCCATGGATGGCGCCACGGAGCCTACAAGGACGTACTTGCGGCGTCCCCCGTAATTCCACGCGCGCTTCCGGCGCCCAGC
>DASTWT010000254.1:0-13595 GCA_035765815.1 Luteimonas sp.
GCCGAGGGCAAGACCCTGGGCCGCCTCGCCTCCGAGCTCGCCCGCCGCCTGCGCGGCAAGCACAAGCCCGTGTTCACCCCGCACGTCGACACCGGCGACTACATCGTCGTGATCAACGCCGAGAAGGTCGCGGTCACCGGCAAGAAGCTCCAGGACAAGATGTACCACCGGTTCACCGGCTACATCGGCAACCTGAAGTCCGAGAACCTCGCCCAGGCGCTGGAGCGCCACCCGGAGCGCGTGATCGAGATCGCGGTGAAGGGCATGCTGCCGAAGAACCCGCTCGGCCGCGCGATGTACCGCAAGCTCAAGGTGTACAAGGGTGCCGAGCACCCGCACGCCGCCCAGCAGCCGCAGCCGCTCGACATCTAAGGTAAGCACATGGCAACCACCCAGAATTACGGCACCGGCCGTCGCAAGTCCTCCACCGCGCGCGTGTTCCTGCGCAAGGGCAGCGGCGCCATCACCATCAACGACCGCTCGATCGAGGACTTCTTCGGCCGCGAGACGGCGCGCATGATCGTGCGCCAGCCGCTCGAGCTGACCAAGTCGACCGACAAGTTCGACGTCAAGGTCACGGTCGAGGGCGGCGGCACCACCGGCCAGGCCGGCGCGATCCGCCTCGGCATCGCACGCGCGCTGGTCGAGTACGACGAGTCGCTGAAGACCGAGCTGCGCAAGGCCGGCTTCATGACCCGCGACGCGCGCGAGGTCGAGCGCAAGAAGGTCGGCCTCCACAAGGCCCGCCGCGCGACGCAGTTCTCCAAGCGTTAATGGAGTTGGTCGCCGGAGCATGGCTCCGGCGCTACAATCCAGCCTTATAGCCCCGTCGCCAAGCGGTAAGGCACCTGACTCTGACTCAGGCATTCGGTGGTTCGAATCCATCCGGGGCTGCCAGACCCGAAGAAGCCCGCCCGCAAGGCGGGCTTCTTCTTTTTCGGGCGCGCACGCGGCAGGCGCAGGCGCGACAATGGCGGCTGGCCCCCGCGCAGCCCCGCCGCCGATGTTCCCCCCGCCCTACACGCCGCCCGCCGCGCTGCTGTCGCAACTGCGCGGGCATGGCTACGCCGTCCTCGACCCGGAAAGCGCCGCCGCGCTGTGCGGCACGCGCCTCGCCGACCTCGACGCGCTCGTTCCGTCCTGGGACGACCTGCCGCCCGATGCCTACCTGCGCGATGGCGGCCGCTATCGCCGCCGCCGGCACGCCTGCTACGTCGTCGGCCCGGAAGGCGTCGAAGCGGCGCCGCGGCGCGCGCACTGGCAGTCGCTGGACTACAACGCGCTGCATGGCGGCATGCAGCGCTGGTTCGAGCCGGTGTCCGCGACGGTGGCGTCGTCGCCGGCCTGGAACGCGTTGCTGTCGGGCCTCGGCGGGCTTTGTTCCCGGCTGCGCGAGGAACCTCGCTGGTACGCCGAGGCGCACCAGTTCCGCATCGACACCGCGGGCGGCATCGGCCGCCCGACGCCGGAAGGCGCGCATCGCGACGGCGTCGATTTCGTCGCCGTGTTCCTGGTCGCGCGCGAAGGCATCAAGGGCGGCGAGACCCGCGTGTTCGCCGCGGGCGGCCCCGACGGACAGCGTTTCACGTTGACCCGTCCATGGTCCCTGCTGTTGCTGGACGACGCCCGCGTGATCCACGAATCGACGCCGATCACTCCGGAAACCCGGCCCGAAGACCCGGATTCCCCGGCGCCG
Organism: Luteimonas sp.; assembly: GCA_035765815.1. GTDB lineage: Bacteria > Pseudomonadota > Gammaproteobacteria > Xanthomonadales > Xanthomonadaceae > Cognatiluteimonas. The sequence goes on from DASTWT010000254.1 coordinate 1,697, forward strand.
GCGCATCGCGACACGCTGGTGCTGACCTTCCGCGCCGGCGGCTTCCAGGGCGACGACGCTACAATCCCGGGCTGAACGGAGGAATTCGATGAAGCTCGGAAGTCTCAAGGAAGGCGGTCGCGACGGCACCCTGGTCGTGGTCTCGCGCGACCTCGCGCGCGCGGTGCGCGCCACCGGCATCGCCCCGACCCTGCAGCGCGCGCTGGAGGACTGGGAGAACGCCGCGCCGCGCCTCGCCGCGCTGGCCGGCGCGCTGGAGGACGGCAGTGCCGACGGCGCGTTCGACCTCGACATGCAGGCGATGGCCGCGCCGCTGCCGCGCGCCTACGAGTTCGTCGACGGCAGCGCCTACCTGCCGCACGTGGCGCGCGTGCGCCGCGCGCGCGGCGCCGAAGTGCCGGAGAGCTTCTACACCGATCCGCTGATGTACCAGGCCACGAGCGCCGGCTTCAACGGCCCGCGCGATCCGGTGCGCGTGGTCGACGAAGCCTACGGCATCGACCTCGAAGCCGAGATCGTGGTCGTCACCGACGACGTCCCGATGGCGGCGACGCCGGAACAGGCCGCGTCGCATATCCAGCTCGTCGGCCTGGTCAACGACGTCTCGCTGCGCAACCTCATTCCGGCCGAACTGGCGAAGGGCTTCGGCTTCCTGCAGTCCAAGCCGCGCTCCACGCTGTCGCCGGTGTTCGTCACGCCCGACGAGCTGGGCGATGCCTGGCGCGGCAACAAGCTGCACCTGCCGCTGGTGACGCACATCAATGGCGAGTGGTTCGGCGCGCCGGAGGCGGGCGTCGACATGCAGTTCGACTTCGCCCAGCTGGTCGCGCACGCGGCGAAGACGCGGCCGTTGTCGGCCGGCACCATCGTCGGTTCCGGCACCATCGCCAACGAGGACACCAGCCTCGGCGCCTCGTGCTTCGCCGAGAAGCGCACGGTCGAGGCGCTGGAGACCGGCAAGCCGGTGACGCCGTTCATGTCGTTCGGCGACCTGGTCCGGATCGAGATGCTGGACCGCGCCGGCAGCAGCATCTTCGGCGCGATCGAGCAACGCATCGAACGGCAGCAAGCCCCCTGAACGCAGGCGCCCCGCACGCGCGCCGACGAGGAGACGCGATGGACAAGCTGGTCCTGTTCTCGTACTGGCGCTCGAGCGCGGCCTACCGCGTGCGCATCGGCCTCAACCTGAAGGGCCTGGCTTACGACATCATGCCGGTGCACCTGCTGCGCGACGGCGGGGAGCAGCACTCGGAGTCGTTCCGCGAGGCGAACCCGCAGGAGCTGGTGCCGGTGCTGCAGCACGGCCAGCGCATGCTGCGGCAGTCGATGTCGATCCTCGAATACCTCGACGAGATGTGGCCGGAGCCGTCGCTGCTGCCGGCGACGGCGCGCGACCGCCAGCGCGTGCGCGCGCTCTCGCAGGTGGTCGCCTGCGACATCCATCCGCTCGGCAACCTGCGCGTGCTGCAGTACTTCGACCGCGAGTGGGGCGTGCCGCAGGCCGAGCGCGACGTCTGGTCGCGGCACTGGATCGAAACCGGCTTCGCGGCGCTGGAGGCGATGCTGCACCAGCATCCCTCGACCGGCCGCTTCAGCGACGGCGACACGCCGACGATGGCCGATTGCTGCCTGGTGCCCCAGGCCTACAACGCGCGCCGCTTCGGCATCGACGTGGCCGCGTATCCGACCATCGCCCGCATCGAGCAGGCATGCCTGGCGCTGCCGGAGTTCGAGGCCGCCCGCCCCGAGAACCAGCCCGACGCCCCCGCGCCGTAAAAGCCCAAGCTTTTCAGCAAACGCTTTTTTTCAGCCGTTGAAGACGTCGGCGTAGGGGTCGTGCTCGCCGGTGGTGCCTTCGGACAGCCGGAACTTCAGCGCCAGCCCCTCGCGCGAATCCGCGGCGCGCAGCGCTTCCTCCATCCCGATCTTGCCTTCCTTGTACAGGCGGAACAGGCACTGGTCGAAGCTCTCCATGCCCGGCTCCAGCGACTCCTCCATCGCCTGCTTGATCTCGTGCACCTGGCCGCGACGCAGCAGGTCGCGGATCACCGGCGTGTTGATCAGGACCTCCGCCGCCGGCACGCGTCGCCCGTCGGTGCCGACCACCAGGCGCTGCGACACCACCGCCTTCAGGTTCAGCGCCAGGTTCATCAGCACGTTCTTGTGCGCGCCTTCCTCGAAGAAGTTGAGGATGCGCTCGATCGTCTGGTCCGCGTTGTTGGAGTGCAGCGTCGCCAGGCACAGGTGGCCGGTCTCGGCGAAGGCGATCGCCGCCTCCATCGTCGTCTGGTCCAGGATCTCGCCGATCAGGATGACGTCCGGCGCCTCGCGCATCGCGTTCTTCAGCGCGTTGTGGAAGGTGTGGGTGTCCATGCCCACCTCGCGCTGGTTCACGATCGACTGCTTGTGCTTGTGCAGGTACTCGATCGGGTCCTCGATGGTGAGGATGTGGCCCGGGCTGGTGCTGTTGCGGTAGTCGATCATCGACGCGAGCGTGGTCGACTTGCCCGAGCCGGTGGAGCCGACCAGCAGCACCAGGCCGCGCGGCGCCATGATGATCTGCTTCAGGACCTGCGGCAGCTGCAGCTCCTCGATCGAGGGGACCACGCTGCGGATCGCGCGGATCACCATGCCGACCTCGCCGCGCTGCTTGAACACGTTCACGCGGAAGCGGGTCTTGTCGGGCAGGGCGATCGCCATGTTCATCTCGAGGTCGCGCTCGAACGCCGGCACCTGGCCCTCGTCCATCAGCGAATACGCGATCTTCTTGACCATGCCCGGCGGCAGGCCGGCGTTGCCGAGGGGGTACATGCGGCCCTCGACCTTGATGTAAACCGGCGCTTCCGCGGTCAGGAACATGTCCGACGCGTTCTTTTCCACCATCAGCTTGAGGAAGTAGCTGATATCCATCGGATCCCCCTTTTCCGTCCCCTGTACGTCCCGCCCGGGCGCCGGATCGTTGCGGAAGGCGCGCCGGCTGGCGAGAATCGACCCGCATCCCAACCGGGCACGGACATGAACCGAAGCTTCGCACACTCCCGGGAACGGCGTCATCGCCGGTTCGCACCGACAGCGCCGGTCGCCGCGCTGCTCTGCGCGCTCGCGCTCTCCGCGTGCGCGACCCTGCCGCCGCCGACCGCCGAGCTCGCCGCGGCGCAACAGGCCGTCGCCGCCGCGGGCGATGCGGATGCCGCCCAGTACGCGCCCGACGACTTCGACAGCGCCCGTGCCGAGCTGCAGCAGGCGCAGAACGCCATGGCCGCGGGCGACGACGCGACGGCGCGCACCGCCGCCCTGGTGGCCGCCGCGGGCGGCGACCTGGCGCGCGCGCGCAGCCGCGCGAGCGTGCTCGACAACGACTACGCGCAGCGCCGCGACGAGATCGCGCGCCTGCGCGCGCAGCTGCAGGTCGACGATGCCGCCGCCGCGCCGGTGCCGCCGGTGCCGGACGGCCAGGCGATGGAGCCTGAATTGCGCCTGCAGGCGCTGGAAACGGACCCGCGCTTCACCGGCGCCGGCGCCTACGAGCGCCTCCGCGCCCAGCAGGCGGTGCAGGCGCTGGCCACGGCGAAGCAGCGCGACCGCCCGACCGCGCTGGTCCTGGCCGCGCGCCGCGTTTCGATCGCCGAGCTGGCCGCGCACGCGGAGCTGGTCCAGCGCGAGATCACGCGCCTCGACCAGGTTCGCAGCGACCTGCTGCTCGAGGCCAGCCGGCGCGATGCGGAGCGCGCCCGCCAGGAAGCGGAGCGGCTCCGGCTCCAGGCGCAGATCCAGGCCGAGGAGGCCGAGCGCCTGCGCGCGGCGGCCGAGGCCGAGGCGGCGGCCCGGCAGCAGGCCGAGGACGTGATCATCGACGTCGGCGGCGAACAGGCGGCCAAGCTCAAGGCGGCGCGGGAGCGCGATGCCGAACTGGCGCGCCAGGAAGCGGCCCTGCTGCAGGCCCAGCAGGCCGCGAAGGGCGAAGCTCCGCCCGCCAGGGCCGAGCCGAAGGCGGATGCCAAGGCGTCCAAGAAAAAGAAATGAATTCAACAAGTTACAGGAGCCGCAGCGCAGACCGCCGCAGTCGCCGCGACGGATCCGACGCCGAATCAGTAGCTTGCGACGCCCTGCTTGCCGGACCCGGAGGGCAGGAGTAGGGTCGGGTTACCGGATGGCGAACCGATGCCGTCCGGGCCATCGAGCCAAGCCCATGATCCACGCCTTCGATGACCGGGAACATGCAGCCGCGAGCCACGGGCGCGCGGGTGGTCCCGAGGGAGGCGCAGCGGTTCCGGGCCTGGTGGCCGAAAAGACGAACGCCCCGAGCCGCAAGGCCGGGGCGTTCCTGTTTCTGAGGCATGCATTGCAGCAGGAGGTTCACATGTTCGAAGGGCAACCGCAGGCGGAAGTCGAAGCACTGATGCACAACCCCGAGTTCAAGCAGCTGTACCAGCGCCACAAGCAGCTGGACAAGCAGGTGCTGGACGCCGAGCTCGGGGTCCTCGCCGTGGACGACGCCACCCTGTCCCAGATGAAGCGCGAGAAGCTCGCCGCCAAGGACCGGCTCACCCGCCTCTTCGACCAGCGACACTGAGTCTCGACACGGGCGGCGGCGGCCTCCTCGTCGGCCGCCGCCGCCCGTAGTTGTTTCCGGCCCGGTGCTTCCGGCCCGGTGTTTCCGGCCCGGTGTTTCCGGCTCGTTCATACGCAATTCGGAGTCGCAGCCCCCCGTGCCCCATAATCCGGGGCCTTCCATGGAGGGGGTTTGCATGACGATCCACCAATCCGTGCTGGAACTGGTCGGCGACACGCCGATCGTGCAGGCGCAACGCCTGGACACCGGTCCCTGCACGCTCTTCCTCAAGCTCGAAAGCCAGAATCCCGGCGGCTCGATCAAGGACCGGATCGGCCTGAGCATGATCGAAGCCGCGGAGAAGCGCGGGGACATCAAGCCGGGCGACACCCTCGTCGAAGGCACCGCCGGCAACACCGGCATCGGCCTCGCGCTCGTCGCGCAGCAGAAGGGCTACAAGCTGCTGCTGGTGGTCCCGGACAAGATGAGCCGGGAGAAGATCTTCAACCTCAAGGCGATGGGCGCGCAGGTGGTGCTCACCCGCAGCGACGTCGCCAAGGGCCACCCCGATTACTACCAGGACATGGCCGCCCGCATCGCGCGCGAAACGCCGGGCGCGTACTTCATCAACCAGTTCGGCAACCCGGACAATCCGGCCGCGCACGAATACGGCACCGGCCCCGAAATCCTGCGGCAGATGGACGGGAAGCTCGACGCGATCGTGTTCGGCTGCGGCAGCTCCGGCACGATGACCGGCCTGTCGCGCTGCTTCGCCACGCAGTCGCCGGCGACCGAGCTCGTCCTCGCCGATCCGGTGGGCTCGATCCTCGAGGACTACATCAACCGCGGCGAGATCGTCGAGAAGTCGGCGAGCTGGATGGTCGAGGGCATCGGCGAGGACTTCCTGCCGCCGATCTCCGACTTCACCCGGGTGAAGAAGGCCTATGCCATCTCCGACAGGGAGAGCTTCCTCACCGCGCGCGAGCTGCTGGAGAAGGAGGGCATCCTCGGCGGCTCCTCGACCGGCACGCTGCTCGCCGCGGCGCTGCGCTACTGCCGCGAGCAGACCGAGCCGAAGCGCGTGCTCACCTTCGTCTGCGACACGGGCAACAAGTACCTGTCGAAGATGTACAACGACTACTGGATGCTGGACAACGGCTTCCTCGCGCGCGAACCGCAGGGCGACCTGCGCGACCTGATCCTGCGGCCGTTCTCGCAGCGCGACACGGTCGTCGTCGGCCCCGACGACCTGCTCGTGACCGCGTACCAGCGCATGAAGCTGTACGATGTGTCGCAGCTGCCGGTGATGGACGGCGACGACCTGGTCGGCATCGTCGACGAGTCGGACGTGCTGCTGCACGTGTACGGCGACGAAGCGAGGTTCCGCGACAAGGTGTCCACCGCGATGGTCAGCAAGCTCGACCGGCTCGACGTGAAGTCGCCGATCGAGGCGCTGCTGCCGGTGTTCGACCGCGGCCACGTCGCGATCGTGACCGACGGCGGGCGCTTCCTCGGCCTGATCACCCGCATCGACCTGCTGAACTACCTCCGCCGGCGCGTGCAGTAGCATTCCCGCGATGTCCCGAACCGGCGAATCCATGTCCCAGGCCTTGACCGAAGCGTCCGCGTCGAACCGCCTGCTCGGCGAACTGCTGGTGGAGCGCCAGCTCGCGAGCCGGCAGGACATCGCCAAGGCGCTGGCCTTCCAGCAGCAGTACGGCGGCCGCATCGGCAGCATCCTGGTGCGCCTGGGCGCGCTGTCGGAGGAGTCGTTGCTGCCGGTACTCGCCGGGCAGCTCGGCATGTCCGTGCTGGAATCCGGCGAGTGGCCGGAGGACGGCGCGGCGATCTCGGCCGTGGTCGAGGCCAGCGGGCTGCCGCTCGAATGGTGGGTCGACAACGGCATCGTCGCGTGGCAGGCGGCCGGCGGCGTGCTGGCCGTCTGCCGCGATCCGCTCGACCCCGCCGCGAACGAGATGCTCGACCGCCACCTGCCCGCGGACGGATGGGCCTGGCGCCTGGCGCGCAGCCAGGACCTCGATCGCCTGGTCGACCTCGCCGCGCGCGCGAACCGCAGCGTCGACGACGACCTCGGTGACGACGTCAGCCACCTGCGCGAACTCGCCGAGGAAGCGCCGGTCATCGAGCTGGTGAACAACATCCTCGCGCAGGCGATGGACCAGCGCGCGTCGGACATCCACATCGAGCCGGAGGAAACGCTGTTCCACGTGCGCATGCGCGTCGACGGCATCCTGCACACGCGCATGACCCTGCCGGCCGGGCGCTACCCGGCGGTCGCCTCGCGCGTGAAGCTGATTTCCGGCATGGACATCGCCGAGCGGCGCCTGCCGCAGGACGGCCGCCTCACCACGCGGGTCAGCGGCCACGAAGTCGACATCCGCGCGTCCGCGGTGCCCGCCGTGCACGGCGAATCGCTGGTGCTGCGCCTGCTGCCGAAGGAGCGCCAGGAGCTCAGCCTGGAACGGCTCGGCTTCGCGCCCGCGGACCTTTCGCTGTTCCGCGGCTGGACGCGCGAGCCGCACGGCATCGTGCTGGTGACCGGCCCGACCGGTTCGGGCAAGTCGACCACGCTGTACGCCGCGCTCGAGGAAATGAACGGCCGCGACCGCAAGATCATCACCGTCGAGGATCCGGTCGAGTACCAGGTGCCGGGCATCACCCAGATCCAGGCGGCGTCCGAGATCGGCTACACGTTCGCCCGCGCGCTGCGCGCGATCCTGCGACAGGATCCGGACGTGATCATGATCGGCGAGGTCCGCGACCTCGAGACCGCGGAGATCGCGGTGCAGTCCGCGCTCACCGGCCACCTGGTGCTGTCGACCCTGCACACCAACGACGCGGTCAGCGCGTTCACCCGCCTGGTCGACATGGGCGTCGAGCCCTTCCTCGTCGCCACCAGCGTGCGCGCGGTCCAGGCGCAGCGGCTGGTGCGCCGCGTGTGCCCGGACTGCAGCCGCCCGACCAGCGTCCTGCCGGCGATCGCGCGCCTCGTCGACGGCGCGCTGCCCGCCGGCGCCGGCGCCGCCGGCTGGCGCGAAGCGGTCGGCTGCGCGCGCTGCCAGGGCACGGGCTATCGCGGCCGCCTCGGCATCTACGAACTGGTGGACGTCACCCCGGAATTGCAGGAACTCGTGCTCGCGCGCGCCACCGCCGAGCGCATGCGCGCGCTGGCCTCATCGCAGGGCGGACGCACGCTGCGCGAGGACGGCCTGCTGAAGGCGCGCGCCGGCCTGACCACGGTCGAGGAAGTGGTGCGCGTCACCGGCGGGCTGGCGGCGGAAGACTGATCCATGCGATTCCGCTACGAGGCGCTCGACACCGCGGGCAACAATGTGTCCGGCCGCGTGGACGCCGGCGACGACCGCGAGGCGCTGCGGCAGCTCGCGGCGCAGGGCTTCACCGTATTCGCGTTGCGCGAAGTGCGCGAAGGCCCGCGACTGCTGCGCCAGCGCGCGCGCGCCTCGACCCGCGAGTTGCAACTGGTGCTGCAGGAATTCGCGACCCTGCTCGGCGCCGGCGTGTCGCTGGTGAGCGCGCTCTCCTCGCTCTCGAAGTCCAGCCACCATCCGGCGCTGACCGGCGCGTTCGCCTCGATGGAGCGCTCCGTGCGCCGCGGCGAAAGCTTCAGCGCCGCGTTCCGCGGCTCCGGCCTGCCGATCCCCGAATACTTCCACCAGCTCGTGCACGCGGGCGAGGCCACCGGCCGGCTGGCGGAATCGCTGCGCGCCGGCGTGGAGCAGTTCGAATACGACCAGCGCGTCGCGCAGGAATTCCGCGCGGCGCTGGTGTATCCCGCGGTGCTGGTCGGCTCGGGCATCGCCGCGGTCGGCATCATTTTCCTGTGGGTGGTGCCGCGCTTCGGCGGCCTGCTGACCCAGCACGGCGAGCGGATGCCCGCGTTGTCGCGATGGACCATCACCATCGGCGTGTGGATGAGCAGCCACCTCTGGCTGATCCTGCTCGCCGTGCTCGCGCTCGCCGCCGGCGCGCGCGCGCTGTGGCGCGGCCCCGGCGTGCGCGATCGCCTCGCCGAGCGCGTCGCCGGCCTGCCGGTGCTCGGCGAATGGCTGGTCGAGGCCGAAGTCGGCCGCTGGGCCAGCACCCTGTCCGCGCTGCTGCACGGCAAGGTCGAGCTCATCCGCGCGCTCGGGCTCGCCGCGGGCTCGGTGAAGGCCGCCTTCCTGCGCAACCGGCTGGCCGGCGTCGCCAAGACCGTGAAGGGCGGCGCGACGCTCTCCGCGGCCCTGCGCGAGCACCGCGCGCTGAACCCGACCGGCTACGACCTGGTCGCCGTCGGCGAGGCCAGCGGCGAGTTGCCCAAGCTGCTCGCGGCGCTCGCCCGGCTGTACGAAACCACCGGGCGCGACCGCATGAAACGCGCATTGCAATTGATCGAACCGTTGGCGATCATTGTGATCGGCGTGGTCGTGGGCACGATCGTGACTGCGATCATCCTTGCGATCACCAGCGTGAACGACGTACCGATGTGAGCGCGTCCCGCCCCCAGCCGCCAGGAACTCCGATGCCCGCCACCGCACCGCGCCGCGCCCGCGGCTTCACCCTGCTCGAGATGCTGGTGGTGCTGGTGATCATCGGCCTGATCGCCAGCCTGGTCGGGCCCAAGCTCTTCAACCGCGTCGACACCTCCAAGGTGCAGGTCGCCGACACCCAGGCGCGGATGCTGCGCGGCGCCGTGGAGACCTTCCACCTCGAGGTCGGGCGCCTGCCCACGGTGCAGGAAGGGCTCGCGGTGCTGACCACGCCGCCGGCGGACGAGCGCGCGAAGGCGCGCTGGCGCGGGCCCTACCTCGACGAAGCGGTGCCGATGGATCCGTGGGGCAATCCCTACGTCTACGACATTCCCGGCCGCGACGGCATGCCGTTCGCGCTGTATTCGCTCGGCGCCGACGGCAAGCCCGGCGGCGAGGGCAACGACGCGGATGTCGGTTTCCTGCCCGCGCAGTAGGCCGTCCGCGCAGGAAGCGCGCGGCTTCACCCTGCTCGAACTGCTGATCGTGCTGGCGCTGGTGTCCATGGTCGCGGCGATGGTCGTGCCGCGCCTGCAGGGCACCTACGACGCGGTCGCGCGCAGCGGCGACCGGGCCGAGGCGCTGCGCCAGGTCGAGCGCCTCCCGCTGATCGCGCGCGACCGGGGCCGGGCGATCGTGATTCCCGCCGGCGATCCCGCCGCGCTCGCCCAGCTGCTGTCGCTGCCGGGCGGCTGGCAGGCGAGCGCGGTCGAACCGATGCGCATCGAGGCGAACGGGCTGTGCCACGGCGCGAAGCTGCGCATGGCCGGCGACGGCGCGGTCGAAACCTGGACGCTGTCCGCGCCCGATTGCAGCGTCGCCGATGCGCCATAGGCCCGCGCGCGGCTTCACCCTGCTCGAGGCGATCGTCGCCCTCGCGATCCTCGCGGCTGCCGGGATGGCGGTGTTCGCGGCGATGTCGCAATCGCTGCAGATGGTGGCGCGCGCCGACCAGGCGCGGGAGCTCGACACCGCGCTGCGCAACGCGCTGGCGTGGAGCGGGCGGATCAACCCGATGACCGAGCCCGACGGCGAAGCGCCGCTCGGCGACTGGACGCTGCGCTGGCATTCCGAACCGGTCGAGCCGCCGCGCGACGGCGCCACGCCCTCGTTCCAGCCGGGCCTGTACAAGGTCGGGCTGTACCGCATGCGGCTGGAGCTCTGGCGCGACGGCGCGATGCAGCGCGAAGCCACCGTCCGGCGTGCCGGCTACCAGCAGGTCCGCGAGCTGGCCGTGCCATGACCGGACGGCATCCAGCGATGCGGCGGAACGCGGGATTCACGCTGCTCGAGACGATCGTCACCCTGGTGATCGTGTCGCTGATCGTGGTCGTGCTGATGCAGGCGCTGCAGCAGGCGCTCGGCCTGCGCACGCGGCTGCTGCGCCACGAGCGCGGGACGCGCACCGCGACGCTGCAGGAACAGTGGTTCCGCGACTCGGTGGCCGCGGCCGTCGCCGACCTGCCGGACGCGCTCGGCCAGGCGGACGGCTCTGCGACGTCGCTCGCCCTGGTCTCGGCCGCGCCGCTTTCGGCGCCCGGCATCGCGCGCGTGGACTGGTCCTTGCGGCCGGTGACCGGCGGCTACGCGCTCGACTACGCCGAGGCCGGCGGCGCGCCGGTCACGGTGCTGCCCGGGCCGCTCGCGGACGCGGCGTTCGATTACCTCGACCAGGACGGCCACTGGTTGCGGGAATGGAAAGTGAAGCCGGCGGAACCCGCGCAGGCGCCCGCCGACGACATGGCGCCCGTCGAGCAGCCGCCGCAGTTGCCGCGCATGGTGCGCCTGCAGGCCGAGACCGCGGACGGCCACCTGCTGTGGCTGGTGCCGATCGTCGCCGAACCGCGGCCGCCCGTGGCCCTGCGACCGGAGCAATACGGCCTTGGCCTCTGACGGCTTGCGCGCGCGGCGCCATTCGCGGGGTTTCGTCCTCGCGCTGGTGCTGTGGATGCTCGCGGCGATCGCGATCGCGGTCGGCCTGGCGACGCTCTGGTCGCTCGACGCGGTGCGCAACGCGACCACCGAGCGCGAGCGCGTGGAAGACGAAATCGCCATCGCCAGCACCCGCGACACGCTCCTCTACATCGGCGCGACGCGGCAGTGGACGCTCGCCGGCCTGGCCACGCAGGCGATGCCCGAGGCGCAGCGCTCGCTGCAATCGCTCGGCGACCTGGGCAGCATGCGCGTCGACCCGATCGGCGGCGAACTCAAGCTCGACGGCCGCGCGTACGCGGGCCTCGACGGCACTTTCTTCTCGATCCAGGACGAAGCGGGACTGTTTTCCCTCGCGACCTCGTCGCCGATCCTGCTCGACCGGTTCCTGGCGTTCGCCGGCGTGCCGTCCGACGAGGTCGCCAAGTTGCGCGACGCCTTCCTCGACTACACCGACGCCGACGACCTGACACGGCTCAGCGGCGCCGAGGCGCGCGAGTACGGGAAGGCGAAGCGGTCGAGTCCGCCCAACCGCCGGCTGCTGCTGCCGGTCGAAGCGGACCGCATCCTCGGCTGGGACCGCCTCCCGCAGGCCATGCGCGAACAGCTGCCTGAACTGGCGACCACCTTCTATTCCGGCGCCATCAACCTCAACACGATGCCGCCGGCCCTGCTGCCGGCATGGATCCCCGGGTGCCCGGAGAACTGCAAGCGCTTCGTCGAGCGCCGCGACCGCCAGCCTTTCGGCGCCGCGAGCGAAGTGGAACTCCTGCTCGGCATCCGCCTGCCGGGCGACGCGGCGCTCGATTACCGGTTCATGCCGGGCGAAACCATGGCGTTCACGTTTTGGAGCCGTTCGGGTTCG
>DASTWT010000255.1:0-9155 GCA_035765815.1 Luteimonas sp.
CGCGCGGCGAGCCCGCCGTTCACCGGTTCGGCCTCACCAGGCCGCAGTAGAGGCCTTCGATGGCGAAGTCCTGCCCCGGCTGGACCTCGATCGGCGCGTAGTCGGGATTGCGCGGCAGCAGCCGGATCCGGTCCTTGCCCACCTTCAGCAGCTTGACCGTCACTTCGTCGTCGATGCGCGCCACCACGATCTGCCCCGAGCGCGCGTCGCGGGTGCGGTGCACGCCGATCAGGTCGCCGTCGAAGATGCCCTCGTCGCGCATCGAGTCGCCCTTCACCTTCAGCAGGTAATCGGGTGCCGGCGAGAACAGCACGCGGTCGAGGACCAGCATCTGGTCGGAGCCGATGTCCGCCCCGATGGGCAGGCCGGCAGCCACCTGGCCGAGCACGGGCAGCAGCAGCGCATCGTCGTTGGACGCGACCGACGGCGCCAGCTCGAGCGAGCCCTGCGCGAGCGCCGGCGGCTGCAGCAGTCGGATGCCGCGGGCGCGCCCGGGTACCCGCTCGATCGCCCCCGCGGCCTCCAGCGCCTCGAGGTGGTACTGCGCCGCGCGCACGCCCTTGAAGCCGAAGGCGCGCGCGATCTCCGCCTGCGAGGGCGGCATGCCCTCCGCCTCGATGCGCTCGGCGATCAGCGCCAGGATGGCCTGCTGGGTCTCGGTCAGGATTGCGTCCATGGTTAGTAGTATTACTACTAACGGACGGACCCGTCAACGCCCCCGGCGCTAGCCCGCGAGCACCCGCTCCAGCCCCTCAAGGGCCGCCGAAACGGTCTGCCGGCGCACCGCCTCGCGGTCGCCGTCGAAATGGAAAGCCTCGGCCGTCGGGTAGCCGCCGCGCCGCTTCCAGGCGATCCACACCGTGCCCACCGGCTTGCCCGGGGTGCCACCGGTGGGCCCGGCGATGCCGGTGACCGCCACCGCCACGCTCGCGCCCGAATGCACCAGTGCGCCCGACACCATCTCGAGCACGGTCTCGCGGCTGACCGCACCGAAGTGCTCAAGGGTCAGCGGGCTGACCCCGAGCAGGCCCTGCTTCGCCTCATAGCTGTAGGTGGCCAGGCCGCAGTCGAACCATTCGGACGAGCCGGCGATGTCGGTCAGCACCTTCGCGATCCAGCCGCCCGTGCAGCTTTCGGCGGTGACCAGCGTCTGCCGCAGTTCGCGCAGCCGCGCGCCGAGCGAGGCGGCCTGCACGCGCAATCGATCGTCGCCGGGGCCCTGCATCGTGTCGTCCTTGCCGCGGTGGCCGCGGGAATCCTGGAACGGATGGGGCAAACTAGCGGCCTTTGCACCCGAAGTCCACGACCCCGCGCCCATGGCTGCAGCCGCAGAGCACACGCCGCTGATGAAGCAGTTCTTCGCCGCCAAGGCGGAGCACCCGGACACCCTGCTGTTCTTCCGGATGGGCGACTTCTACGAGCTGTTCTACGACGACGCGCGCAAGGCCGCGCGCCTGCTCGACATCACCCTGACCCAGCGCGGCGCCTCGGCCGGGCAGCCGATCCCGATGGCGGGGGTGCCGGTGCACGCGTACGAGGGCTACCTCGCGCGGCTGGTGGCGCTGGGCGAATCGGTGGCGATCTGCGAGCAGATCGGCGACCCGGCGGCGGCGAAGGGCCTGGTCGAGCGCAAGGTGGTGCGCATCGTCACGCCGGGCACCGTGACCGACGAGGCGCTGCTCGACGAGCGCCGCGACACGCTGCTGCTCGCGGTCGCGCGCCACCGCAACGGCTACGCGCTGGCCTGGGCGGACCTGTCCGGCGGGCGCTTCCTGGTGAACGAAGTCGCGGGCGACGACGCGCTCGAGGCCGAGCTCGCGCGCCTGTCGCCCGCCGAGGTGCTGTTCCCCGACGAGGACGGCTGGCCGCGCGCGGTGCTGGAATGCCGCGGCCTGCGCCGCCGCCCGCCGTGGCTGTTCGACGCCGACAGCGGGCGCCGGCAGCTGCTGCGCTTCTTCGCCGTGCACGACCTCGGCGGCTTCGGCATCGACGACCGGCCCGGCTGCATCGCCGCCGCCGCCGCGCTGCTCGGCTACGTCGAGGAAACGCAGAAGCAGCGCCTGCCCCACCTCACCGGCATCGCGTTCGAGCCAGCCGACGAGGCGATCGCCATGAACGCCGCGACGCGGCGCCACCTCGAGCTCGACACGCGCGTCGACGGCGACACCCGCAACACCCTGCTCGGCGTGCTGGACAGCACCATCTCGCCGATGGGCGGGCGCCTGCTGCGGCGCTGGCTGCACCGCCCGCTGCGCGACCGCCGCGTCGTCGGCGAGCGCCACCAGGCGGTCGCCGCGCTGGTGGATGCGCGCGCCGACCAGGCGTTGCGCGAGTCCTTCCGCGCGCTCGGCGACCTCGAGCGCATCCTCGCCCGCATCGCCCTGCGCAGCGCGCGCCCGCGCGACCTGTCGACGCTGCGCGACGGCCTCGCGCTGCTGCCGGCGCTGCGCGCGCAGCTCGCGCCGTTCGCTTCCGGGCCGAACGCGTCGCCGCGGTTGCAGGCGCTGGCCGCGGAACTGGGCGAGCACGACGCCAACGCCCACCTGCTCGCCACCGCGGTCGTGCCGCAGCCGCCGCTCCTCGCCCGCGACGGCGGCGTCATCGCCGAGGGCTACGACGCCGAACTCGACGAGCTGCGCACGCTCTCGACCAACGCCGACCGGTTCCTCGTCGACCTCGAACGGCGCGAGCGCGAAACCAGCGGCATCCCGTCGCTGAAGGTCGGCTACAACCGCGTCCACGGCTACTACATCGAGATCGGCAAGGCGCAGGCGGCGAAGGCGCCGACGCACTACACCCGCCGGCAGACGCTGACCGGCGCCGAGCGCTACATCACCGAGGAGCTGAAGCAGTTCGAGGACAAGGTGCTGTCCGCACGCGAGCGCGCCCTCGCCCGCGAGAAGCTGCTCTACGACGGCCTGCTCGACGCCCTCAACGAGGAACTCGAAGCGCTCAAGCGCTGCGCCGCGGCGCTGAGCGAGCTCGACGCGCTCGCCTGCTTCGCCGAGCGGGCGCAGGCGCTGGACTGGTCGCGCCCGCAACTCGTCGACGCCGCGTGCCTGCGCATCGAGGGCGGCCGCCACCCGGTCGTCGAGGCGGTGCGCGAGGATCCGTTCACGCCGAACGACCTGGTGCTCGGCGACGGCGACGGCGACGGCACCCGCATGCTCGTGATCACCGGCCCGAACATGGGCGGCAAGTCCACGTACATGCGCCAGAACGCGCTGATCGTGCTGCTCGCGCACATCGGCAGCTTCGTGCCGGCGGCGCGCGCGACCATCGGCCCGATCGACCGCATCCTCACCCGCATCGGCGCCGGCGACGACCTCGCGCGCGGCCAGTCGACCTTCATGGTCGAGATGAGCGAGACCAGCTACATCCTCCACCACGCCACCAGCGAGTCGCTGGTGCTGATGGACGAGATCGGCCGCGGCACCTCGACCTACGACGGCCTCGCGCTCGCCGACGCCTGCGCGCGCCACCTCGCCGCGCACAACCGCAGCTACACGCTGTTCGCGACGCACTATTTCGAGCTGACCGCGCTGGCCACGCCCGGCAGCGGCATCGCCAACGTGCACCTGGACGCGATCGAGCATCGCGACCAGGCGGGCAACGAGTCGCTGGTGTTCATGCACGCGGTGAAGGACGGCCCGGCCGACCGCAGCTTCGGCCTGCAGGTGGCCGCGCTCGCCGGCCTGCCGAAGGCGGTGGTGCGCCAGGCGCGCGCGCGGCTGGCCGAGCTCGAGGCGCAGGGCCGCGATGCGCCGTCGGCGCCGATGACCGCGCAGAACCTCGACTCGCCGCAGCAGTTCGGGCTGTTCGCGCCGTCGTCCGCAGCGCTGGAAGCGCTGGCGGGCATCGAGCCCGACGAACTGACGCCGAAGCAGGCCCTCGAGGCGCTGTACCGCCTCAAGGCGCTGCAGTAGAGCCGACCCATGGTCGGCTTCCGCGAAAGGCGGAGTGGAGCCGACCACGGCTCGGCCCTACATCGATGTCAGGTCGCCGGCAGCTGCGCCGGCTTCGGCTCCGCGACTTCCTCGCCGGGCTTCGCGTGCCCCGCCATCTCCGCGCCGGCGTCGGCCGGCAGCCGCCACATCACCAGCGCCGAGCTCGCCGCGACGATGCCGACGCAGGCGAACGCCCAGTAGAAGTTGTGCACGTCGGTGTCCGCGCGGCCGGACGCGAGGCCCGCGAGCTCGAGCAGGTAGCCGGCGATCGCGACGCCCAGGCTCAGCGACAGCTGCTGCATCATGCCCGCCAGGCTGCTGGCGTCGCCCATGCGCTTCGAATCGACGTCGGCGTAGCTGATCGCGTTGAGGCTGGTGAACTGCAGCGAGCGGAAGCAGCCGCTGACCAGCAGCACCGCGACGATGGCCGCATGCGGCGTATCCGGGCGGAACAGGCCGAATCCCGCGAGCAGCGCCGACGCGAACAGCGCGTTCGCAACGAGCACGCGGCGGAAGCCGAAGCGGTGCAGCACGCGCGCGGCCAGCGTCTTCATGAACATCGCGCCGACCGCCGACACGAAGGTCAGCCCGCCCGATTGCACCGGCGTCAGCCCGAAGCCGAGTTGCAGCATCAGCGGCAGCAGGAACGGCGTCGCGCCGATGCCGATCCGGAACAGCGAGCCGCCGAGCACGCCGGCGCGGTAGGTGCGCAGCCGGAACAGGCCGAGGTCGAGCAGCGGATGCGGATGCCGGCGCGCGTGGACGACGTAGCCCGCGAGTCCCGCGATGCCGGCGGCGAGGGACGCGATCGCGATCCACGCCGGCAGCAGGTGGCGGCCGAGCGTCGAGAATCCGAGCATCGCCAGCGCCAGGCCCAGCCCCGCGAGTGCGAAGCCGATCCAGTCGAGCGGTTTCGCCGCGCCGCGCAGCTCGGGAACGAAGCGCCAGGCGAGCCCGATGCCGAGCAGCCCCATCGGCAGGTTCACGAGGAAGATCCAGCGCCAGTCGAAGTAGGTCGTGATGAAGCCGCCGAGCGGCGGCCCGACCACCGGCCCGACGAGCGCCGGAATCGTGAGCCAGCTCAAGGCGTGCACGAGCTCGCGCTTCGGCACCGTGCGCAGGAGCACCAGGCGCCCGACCGGCACCATCATCGCGCCCCCCATGCCCTGCAGGAAGCGGGCCGCGACCAGGGCGCCGAGCGTGCTGCTCGCCGCGCACGCCAGCGACCCCGCCAGGAACACGCCGATCGCGCTCATGAAGGTCGTTCGCGCGCCGAAGCGGTCGGCCACCCAGGCGCTGACCGGGATGAACACCGCGAGCGCGAGCAGGTAGGCGGTGAGCGCGAGCTTCAATGCGATCGGCGACGTGCCGAGGTCCGCGGCCATCACCGGCAGCGAAGTCGAGATCACGGTCGAATCCATGTTCTCGATGAACAGCGCGCACGCCACGATCAGCGGCAGCATCCGCGCCGGCTTCATGCCCCCGCGCACCGAGCGCATGCGCGCGCGCAGCGACCGGTGCCCGCCGCCGGGCGCCGCGCCTTCAGGCGGCATCGATGTCGCCGAGCGCGCGGATCAGGCGCCGGGCGCGCTTGTCGGGCCGGGTCTCCGGCGGACTGTAGCCGGCGCGCTCCGCCGAACGCTGCGCGCGCTGCTCTTCCCGGCGCGTGCGGGACGCTTCCGTCTCGGCGTAGAGCTTCTGCGCGACGCTCGCCGGCCCGCGCACGTCCGACAGGCCGAGCACGGCGACCTCGAACAGCTCCCCGGCGCGCTCCACGCGCATCGCCTCGCCGCCGCGCAGCATCCGCGAGGGCTTCGCGCGCTGGCCGTCCACCTCGACCTTGCCGCCGGCCACCGCCTGCTTCGCAAGCGAGCGCGTCTTGAAGAAGCGCGCGGCCCACAGCCACAGATCGAGGCGCACCTCGGCCGCGCCATCGCGCGCGGTCGCCGCATCGCCGGCGGCGGCATCGGCCTGCGGTTCGCGCTGCTGCATCGCTTCGCCTCTTCGCTCCTCGCCCATGCTCGGCATCGGCGCGTGTCCGGAACGCGAACGGCCGCCCTGGGGCGGCCGTCGCAAGGAGACCCGGGTTGCGCCGCTTATTCGGCGGCGGCGGCGGCCGCTTCGGCCTTGGCCTTGGCGTTACCCGCCAGGTCTTCCTTGATGCGCGCCTTCTTGCCTTCCAGGCCGCGCAGGTAGTACAGCTTGCCGGCGCGCACCGCGCCGCGGCGCTTCACCTGCACCGAGTCGATGCTCGCGCTGTGGGTCTGGAACACGCGCTCGACGCCGTAGCCGTGCGAGATCTTGCGCACGGTGAAGGCGGAGTTGAGGCCGGCGTTCTTCTTGCCGATGACCACGCCTTCGTAGGCCTGGACGCGCTCGCGGTTGCCTTCCTTGACCTTGACGTTGACGACGACGGTGTCGCCCGGGCCGAAGTCCGGCAGCTTGCGCTGCACCTGTTCGGTCTCGAAGTTCTGCAGCAGCGTGTGGATCGAGGGCTTGTTCATGGTGTTGGCCTGTTGGTGTGCCTGGTCACCGCGTGGATGCCGGGCTGTTGTAGCGCGAGTGCACGTGGACCCGCGTCTTGGCTTGGGTGGTCTGGAGCAGGTGTTGCCGGGGTGGTGCGGATGGAGCTAAGCCGCGAATTATAACGGCTTTTTTCCGGCTGCGTCGAGCCCGAGGAAGGCGTCCAGCAGCGCCCGGTCGGCCCGGGACAGGGCCTCGCGGTCGAGCAGGTCCGGCCGCCGCAGCCAGGTCCGGCCCAGCGCCTGCTGGCGCCGCCATCGGGCGATCGCCGCATGGTTGCCGGACAGCAGCACCTCCGGGACCGCGCCCAGGGCGTGCTCGACCGGCCGGGTGTAGTGCGGGCAGTCCAGCAGCCGCAGCCCGTCCGGGCCGGCCTCGAAGCTGTCCTGCTCGGCGGATTCGGCGTCGTTGAGGGCCCCCTCCTGGAGCCGGGCCACCGCATCCACGACCACCGCCGCGGGCAGCTCGCCGCCCGACAGGACGTAATCGCCGATCGACAGCTCCTCGTCGACCTCGGCCGCCAGCAGGCGCTCGTCGATGCCCTCGTAGCGGCCGCAGAGCAGGACCAGCCGCGGGCGCTCGGCCAGTTCGCGGACCTTCGCCTGGTCCAGGCGCCCGCCCTGGGGGCTCAGGTACACGACGTGCGCCGGCGCGGGATCGGCCGCGCGTACCCCCGCGAGGGCCGCGCGCAGCGGCTCGATCATCATCACCATGCCCGGCCCGCCGCCGAAGGGACGGTCGTCGACGCGGCGGTAGTTGCCTTCGGCGTGGTCGCGCGGATTCCAGCCGTGAACCGACAGCAGCCCGCGCTCGACCGCGCGCCCGACCACGCCGTGGCCCGCCATCTGCACGACGAACTCGGGGAACAGGCTGACGACGTCGATCCGCATCGAGGAATTGTAGGGCCGACCCATGGTCGGCCGCTTTTTCAGAAATCCGCGTCCCAGTCGACCGTCACCACCCCCGCGTCGAAGTCGACGCCGCGGATGAAGTCCGGCTGCAGGAACGGGATCATGCGTTCACGCTCGCCCTGCGCGACGAGCACGTCGTTGGCACCGGTCGCGAACAGGTGCGACACCGTGCCGAAGTCGGCGCCTTCCAGGTTCACGACGCGCAGGCCTTCCAGGTCGACCCAGTAGTACTCGCCCTCGGCCGGTGGCGGCAGCGCCGAGCGCGGTACCCACACCTCGGTGCCGCGCAGCGCATCGGCGGCGTCGCGGTCGTCGATGCCGGGCAGCGTCGCGACCAGGCCTTTCGCGGTTTCGCGGCCGCGCGCCCCGGAGAGCTCGCGCTCGCCGCCGCGTGCGTCGCGCAGGATCCATGGCTGGTAACGCAGGATCCCGCGCACCGGATCGGTGAACGACTCGAGCTTGAGTTCGCCGCGCACGCCGAAGGCGCCGTGGATCCGGCCCAGGAGGACGCGCTTTGCAGCGGCCTTCTGCGCGGACGGCGCTTCGGTGCTCATCCCGGGAAAAGCGCCGCGCGGCGCGCGGCGCGCGGCATCAGGCCGCGGTCGCGGCCTTGCTCGCCTGCTTGTACAGGTCGGCGACCTTGTCGCTCATCTGCGCGCCCTGGCCGACCCAGTGCTGCACGCGGCCCAGGTCGAGCTCGACGCGCTTCTCGTTGCCGGCGGCCACCGGGTTGTAGTAACCGACGCGCTCGATGTTGCGGCCGTCGCGGGCGCTGCGGCTGTCGGTGACGATGATGTGGTAGAAGGGGCGCTTCTTCGCGCCGCCACGGGTGAGGCGGATCTTGACCATGGTTGCTTCGGTGTTGCCCAGCTGCCGGAATGGCAGGGTAAGCCGACTATTCTAGCCCATGGCTGGCCGCCGGGGAACTCAGCCGGCCACCGCCACCCCGAACAGCCGGCCCACGAGCGCCGTGAACGCCATGGCGGCTGCGCTCCAGGCCACGACGCGCGCCGCGCCCCGCCGCACCGCCGCCCCGCCGACCCGGGCCGCGACCCCGCCCAGGGCCGCCAGGCACGCCAGCGACACCGCGGTCACCCAGCCCCCGGCGCTCGCCTCGGGGACGAGCCAGACCACCGCGATCGGCAGCACCGCGCCGGCGGCGAACGCGGCCGCCGACGCCAGCGCCGCCTGCAGCGGCCGCGCGCGCAGCATCTCGGTGATGCCGAGCTCGTCGCGCGCGTGGGCGGCGAGCGCGTCATGCGCGGCCAGCTGGGTCGCGACCTGCTCCGCCAGCGCCGGTTCGAGCCCGCGCCGCACGTAGATGCCGACGAGCTCGCGATGCTCGCTGTCGGGGAAGTCGCGCAGTTCGCCGCGTTCCTTCTCGAGGTCCGCGTGCTCGGCGTCGGCCTGCGAACTCACCGACACGTACTCGCCCGCGGCCATGGACATCGCGCCGCCCACCATGCCGGCCAGCCCGGCCAGCAGCACCGCGCCGTGGCCGGCGCCCGCCGCGACCATGCCGACCACCAGCGACGCGGTGGAGACGATGCCGTCGTTGGCGCCGAGCACCGCCGCGCGCAACCAGCCGGCGTGCCCGCCGCGGTGCCGCTCGCGGTGCGTTCCTCGCTTCATGTCAGCGGCGGAACGGCATGCCGCCGCCGGCGCCGCCCATCATGCCCTGCATGCCGCGCATCAGGCCCTTCATGCCGCCGCGGCCCATCTTCGACATCATCTTTTCCATCTGCTGGTACTGCTTCATCAGCTTGTTGACGTC
>DASTWT010000256.1:0-5013 GCA_035765815.1 Luteimonas sp.
GGGCTTCTTGCCCTCGCCCGGCAGCGTCTGCGCGATGTGGATGGCGTGGAACAGCGCGGTGTGGGTCTTGCCGACCAGGCCCATCGCGTCGGCGACGTAGAACGAACGCGCGTACGGGATCCATTCCGGGCCGAACGGCGCCGGCACGTAGGTCACGCGCACGTCCGCGGGCTGGTGTTCCTTCCACGCGGTGAACATCGGCTCGAAGCGCGCGCACGCGGGGCAGACGTAGCCGAAGACCTCGACCACCTCGATCTTGCCGGCGAGCGGCTGGTAGGGCTCGCCACCCTGGATCTCGACGTAGTCCACGCCCGGCTCGAGGTCGTCGTCGGCCGCCGGCGCGTCCGCGGGCGCGGTGGCGCCGGCGCCGGCGTCGGCGTCGGCGGGCGCGGCATCGGCATCCGTGGCCGGCGCGGCAGGCTGCGCGCCCGCGGCGGCGGCGGCCGAAGCCGCGGCGGCCTGCGCTTCGGCGCTCGGGCCGGACGCGGCGTCCGCGGGCTGCGCCGTCGCGGCGGCATCGCCGGCCGGTGCGGAAGGCTGGCACGCGGCGAGGAACAGCGCAGGCACCAGGAGGGCGGGAAGGAGGAGGGCCTGCGAACGCGTCATGTCTGCTTCCTCTGGGGGCGGGGTCGTCAGTGCGCGGCGCGCGCCCTGGCGATGAGCTGGTCGGCGATGCGCAGCGCGTCTTCGTGCGTGCGCGGGGTGATCAGGTAACGCCCGTTCACCACCATCGTCGGCGTGCCCGGCAACTTGATGCCGACTTCGAACTCGCGCGCGTGCTGCATCAGCGCATCCACCGCGGGACTGGTCATCGCGGCCTTCATCGCCGCCTGGCCCAGGCCCTGCTGGCCGTAGAACCACGCCAGTTCGTCGAGGGTCGCATTGTGGGCCAGCATGCCGCTGTGATGGACCGCGTCGTAGACCAGCGCATGGGTGCGATCGACCGCGCCCTTGGTCTCCGCCGCGAAATAGGCGCGCGCGAACGGGTCCTGCAGGTTGAACGCGGCCGGCACGTAGGTGAAGCGCACGTCCTTCGGCAGCGCGCGCACCCACGGCGCGAGCACCGGCTGGAATTCGTTGCAGTGCGGGCACCAGTAGGCGAAGACCTCGACGACCTCGGCGACGATGCCGGGGCCGAGCGGGCGGTACGGCTGGCCGCCGTCGATCACCACGTAGTCGACGCCCTCGACCGGATCCGGGCCGGCCGCCGCGGTGGCGGCCGGGGTGGCCGGCACGCCGGCGCCGAACGCGAGGCCGGGCAGCAGTGCCGCGGCGAACAGCAGGCCGCGCAGCAGGGCGGCCGGACGGATCAGGCGCATCGGGACACCTTACTTGGTGGAGGCGGGAGCCTCGTCGGAACGCGCGTGCAGGCCCTGCACGTAGCTGGCGAGCGAGCCGATCTCCTCGTCCGTCAGCTGGTGGGCCACGGTCGCCATCACGTCGAAGTTGTGGTGGTCGCGCTCGTTGGTCGTGCCGGCGCGGTATTCCTCGAGGCGTCGCTGCACGTAGGCCGCCTGCTGGCCGCCGATGTGCGGATAGGCCGGGCCCGGGTTGCCGGCGCCGGTGGGGCCGTGGCAGGCCATGCATGCGGGAATGCCGCGCGCCGGATCGCCGCCGTGGAAGAGCTGCTCGCCGACCTGGTAGAACTTCATGCCCTTGTGCGGGCCGTCGGCGACGACGGTGTCGTCGGCGATGCCGGCGCCCGCCTTCTGCTGGGCGAAGTACGCGCCGACGTCGCGCATGTCCTGCGCGGACAGCGGGGCGGCCATCGGCATCATCACCGCGGCCATGCCGGTGTTGCGCTCGCCGCTCTTGAACAGCGCGAGCTGGGTGGCGATGTAGCGCTCGGGCATGCCGGCCAGGCGCGGGTACTGCGGGTCGGACGGGTTGCCGTCGAGGCCATGGCAGGCGGCGCACGCGCCGGCCTTGGTGGCGCCGGCCTTGGCGTCGCCCCAGTGGGCCTTGGCCAGCTCGGCGACGGCATCCAGCGCGGTCGTCTGCACCGGGGCGTTGTCGGGCAGCGCTTCCGTGGTCGACGCCGCGGGAGCGGCGGCCGGCGGGGTGGTCTGCTGGGCGTACGCGGCGGCGGCCACGGCTAGGGTGGCGATGGCAGCGATGGCGTAGGCGCGGGACTTGCGCATGCGGGGCTCCGGACACGAGGGGCGGCCGCGAGGCGACCGCAAAGTCCCGGAATTATCGGACCCGGGGCCGCGCACGGTCAAACCGTGGCGGCCGCGTGGCCGGCGGCCACGCAGGCCCGGCGCGCCCGGCGTGCGAAGCTATGGCCATGGCAGCCCCCAATCCCTTCGCCCGCGCCAGCTACCGGCTGGCGGCCCACGAACCGCGCCAGCTGCCCCCGGACCTGGGTCGCGAGGTCGCCTTTGCAGGGCGTTCGAACGCCGGCAAGTCCAGCGCCTTGAACGCGATGTGCCAGCAGAACGCGCTGGCGCGCGTGTCCAAGACGCCGGGCCGGACCCAGCAGCTCGTGTTCTTCGACGTCGCCGCGCCGCTGCCGCAGGGCGCGCCGCCGCCGCCGCCGGACGCCGCGCGCTGGCTCGTCGACCTGCCCGGCTACGGCTACGCCAAGGTGCCCCAGGACCTGCAGGCGCACTGGCAGGCCTTCATCGAGCGCTACTTCGAGACCCGCCAGGCGCTGCGCGGGCTGGTGGTGGTGATGGACATCCGCCATCCGCTCAAGGACTACGACCGGCAGATGATCGGCTACGCGGTGCGTCGCGGCCTGCCGGCGCACGCGCTGCTGACCAAGGCCGACAAGCTCGGCCGCGGCGCGCAGGGCAATGCGCTGCTCGCGGTTCGGCGCGAGCTCTCCTCGGCCTGGGGCGACACCGTGGGCGTGCAGGCGTTCTCGGCCGAGTCGCGCCAGGGCGTCGACGAACTGCGCGCCGTCGTCGCCGGCTGGCTGGCCCTGTAAAGCCGACCCACGGTCGGCTTCCCCAAGCCTTAAAATTCACGCAGCCGACCATGGGTCGGCTCTACGGAAACGGTCCCATGTCGAGCCCGAGCAGCGTCGCCGAGTCCCCGGTCACCGACCGCCGCGAACTGGTCGAATACATGGCGAGCGGTGCGCGTCCGCGCGCGGACTGGCGCATCGGCACCGAGCACGAGAAGTTCGGCTTCCGCCTCGACGACCTGCGCCCGCCCACGTTCGACGGCGCGCGCGGCATCGAGGCGCTGCTCACCGGCATGCAGCGCTTCGGCTGGTCGCCCGTGCAGGAATCGGTGGACGGGCAGCCGCCGCGCACGATCGCGTTGCTGCGCGACGGCGCATCGGTGACGCTGGAACCGGCGGGCCAGCTGGAGCTGTCCGGCGCGCAGCTGGAGACGATCCACCAGACCTGCTGCGAGGTCGAATGCCACCTGCAGGAGGTGCGCGCAGTGGCCGACGAGCTCGGCCTGGGCTTCCTCGGCATGGGCTTCCAGCCGAAATGGCGCCGCGACGAGATGCCGTGGATGCCGAAGGGCCGCTACCGGATCATGCGCGATTACATGCCGAAGGTCGGTTCGCTCGGCCTGGACATGATGACGCGCACCTGCACGGTGCAGGTCAACCTCGACGTCGGCAGCGAAGCGGACATGGTGAAGAAGTTCCGGGTGTCGCTGGCGCTGCAGCCGGTCGCGACGGCGCTGTTCGCCGATTCGCCGTTCACCGAGGGCAAGCCGAACGGTTACCTCTCGTACCGCTCGCACATCTGGACCGACACCGATCCCGGCCGCACCGGCATGCTCGACTTCGTGTTCGAGGACGGCTTCGGCTACGAGCGCTACGTCGACTACCTGCTCGACGTGCCGATGTACTTCTCGTATCGCGAAGGCAAGTACATCGACCTGAGCGGGAAGTCGTTCCGCGCCTTCATGGACGGCCGGCTCGACGCGCTCCCGGGCACGCGCCCGACGTTGCGCGACTGGTCCGACCACATGACCACCGCGTTCCCGGAAGTGCGGCTGAAGAAATACCTCGAGATGCGCGGCGCCGACGGCGGCCCCTGGAACCGGCTGTGCGCGCTGCCGGCGTTCTGGGTCGGCCTGCTGTACGACGACGCGGCGCTCGATGCGGCGTGGGACCTGGTGAAGGACTTCACGATGGCGGAGCGCAACGCATTGCGCGACGGCGTGCCGAAGCACGCGCTGAAGCTGGCCGCGCCGTCCTCGCTGGGCCGCGGCGCGACGGTGCGCGACCTCGCGCGGCGCGCGCTGGAGATCTCCGCCGCCGGCCTGCAACGCCGCGCGCGCGCCAACCGCAACGGCGCCGACGAGCGCATCTTCCTCGCCCCGCTGATGGACTACGTGGACGCGAACCAGACACCGGCCGAGCGCAAGCTCGAGCTGTTCCACGGGGAGTGGGGCGGCAGCGTCGACCCCGTGTTCCGCGAGTTCGCGTACTGACGATGGCGGTATCATCGGGAGCCCCGACAGGAGTGCCTCCCCGATGAAATCACGCGCCGCCGTCGCCTTCGGGCCCGGGCAACCCCTGCAGGTCGTCGAGATCGACGTCGCGCCGCCGCGCGCGGGCGAGGTGCTGGTGCGGATCACCCACACCGGGGTGTGCCACACCGACGCGTTCACGCTGTCCGGCGACGATCCCGAAGGCCTGTTCCCCGTCGTGCTCGGCCATGAAGGCGCGGGCATCGTGGTCGAGGTCGGGGAGGGCGTGGCCAGCGTGAAGCCGGGCGACCACGTCATCCCGCTCTACACCGCCGAGTGCGGCGAGTGCCTGTTCTGCAAGTCGGGCAAGACCAACCTGTGCGTGGCGGTGCGCGCGACGCAGGGCAAGGGCGTGATGCCGGACGGCACGACCCGCTTCTCGCATGAAGGCCAGCCGCTGTACCACTACATGGGCTGCTCGACCTTCAGCGAGTACACGGTGGTCGCCGAGGTGTCGCTGGCGAAGATCAACCCGGAGGCGAACCCGGAGCATGTGTGCCTGCTCGGCTGCGGCGTCACCACCGGGATAGGGGCAGTCCACAACACGGCGAAGGTGCAGCCGGGCGATTC
>DASTWT010000257.1:0-15592 GCA_035765815.1 Luteimonas sp.
CGGACCTCGGCGTGCGCGCGACCCTGGGCGCCGTGCTGGGCCAGCTGCCGCGACTGCTCCCGGGGGCGAACCGGGGCGACGAAGCGCCGCCGGTGGGGCGCATGCGCATCTCCGGCGACGCCGACCTCGCGCGCCGCCTGCAACGGCTCGCCGAGCGCTTCGACCCGGACTGGCAGCAGCCGTTCGCCGCCGTCTTCGGCGACGTCGTCGGCGTGCAGGTGGCGAACGCGTTCGCGGCCGCCCTGCGCCATGCGCGCGGCGCGGGGCGCGATTTCGCGGAGACCGCCGCGGAGTACCTCACCGAGGAATCGCGCGACGTCGTGCCGCGCGCCGAGCTCGACGCCTTCCACGACGCCGTCGACACGCTGCGCGACGACGCCGCGCGCCTCGCCGCACGCGTCGCGCGCCTGCGCGCCGGGGCCGCCACTGGCGGTGCGCGATGAAATCCGGCCTGCGCGCGCTGCGCATCGGCCGCGTGCTGCTGCGCTATCGCCTCGACGACCTGTTGCGCGGCACGCCCGCGAACCGCTGGCTGTGGCTGCTGCGTCCCTTCGTGCCGCGCGCCTCGCGCGACGTCGCCGCGATGCCGCGTGGGCTGAGGCTGCGCCTCGCGTTGCAGGAGCTCGGGCCGATCTTCGTCAAGTTCGGGCAGATCCTGTCGACGCGCCGCGACCTGGTGCCGCCGGACGTCGCCGACGAGCTGACGCTGCTGCAGGATCGCGTCGCGCCGTTCGACGGCGAGGCCGCGCGCGCGATCGTCGAGCAGGCGCTCGGGCGCCCGGTCGCCGAGGCGTTCGCCAGCTTCGACACGACGCCGCTCGCCTCCGCCTCGATCGCGCAGGTGCACGCCGCGACGCTGCCCGCGCGCGACGGCGCCGCGCCGCGGGAGGTGGTGGTCAAGGTGCTGCGCCCGGGCATCCGCCGCCAGATCGCGCAGGACATCGCGCTGCTGAAGCACATCGCCGCGCTCGTCGACCGCACGCATCCGTCGGCCGACAAGATCCGCCCGCGCGGGATCGTGGCGGAGATCGAGAACACCCTTGCCGCCGAGCTCGACCTGCAGCGCGAGGGCGCCAACGCCAGCGTCCTGCGCCGCAACTGGCTCGGTTCGCCCGACCTGTACGTGCCGGAGCCGATCTGGAGCCACACCGCCGAGCGCGTGCTCACGCTCGAGCGCGTGCGCGGCATCCCCAGCGACGACATCGCCGCGCTCGACGCCGCCGGCATCGACCGCAAGGCGCTCGCGGCGAAGGGCGTGCGCGTGTTCTACACCCAGGTGTTCCGCGACAACTTCTTCCATGCCGACGCCCACGCCGGCAACATCTGGGTCGACATCGACCCCGCGCGCAAGGCCGATCCGCGCTTCATCGCGCTCGACTTCGGGATCATGGGCCAGCTCTCGACCGAGGACCAGTACTACCTCGCCGAGAACTTCATGGCGATCTTCAACAAGGATTACCGCCGCATCGCCGAGCTGCACGTCAAGGCCGGCTGGATGCCCTCGCACATCCGCATCGACGAGCTCGAGGCGGCCGCGCGCGCGGTGTGCGAGCCGTACTTCACCCGGCCGCTGAGCGAGATCTCGCTGGGCGAGGTGCTGCTCAAGCTGTTCCGTACCGCGCAGCGCTACGAGCTGACGATCCAGCCGCAGCTGATCCTGCTGCAGAAGACGCTGCTCAACATCGAAGGCGTCGGCCGCCAGCTCGACCCGCAGATCGACATCTGGGCGGTGGCGAAGCCGGTGCTGGAGAAGATCCTCGCCGAGCGCTACAGCCCGCGCCGGCTGCTGCGCGAGTTCCGCAAGCGCCTGCCCGAGATGGTGACGCGCGCGCCGGAGATGCCGTCGCTGCTGCATGCATGGCTCGAGCAGCAGGTGGAGGGGCGGCATGCGCTGAACATGCGCTCGCGCGACCTGGCCGAGCTGGCGCGCGCGGTGCGCGAAGCGCAGGCGCGCATCGTGGCCGCCATCCTCGGCATCGGCGCGCTCGTGGCGCTCGCCGTGCTCTACGCGCTGAGGTGAGCGCGCTGCCCGTCCTGTTCGAGGACGAATTCCTCGCCGTCGTCGACAAGCCCGCCGGACTGATGGTCCACGACAGCGCGCTCGCGCGCGGCGAAACCGACTTCGCCGCCGATCGCCTGCGCGCGCAGTTCGGGCGGCCGGTGTTCCTGGTGCATCGCCTGGACCGCGCGACCAGCGGCTGCCTGCTGCTCGCCTTCGACCGTGACACCGCGTCCGCGCTCGGCCGGGCGTTCATGGCGCCGGAAGGCGAACGCACGGTGGAAAAGGACTACTGGGCGATCTGCCGCGGCTGGCCCGCCGAGCCACGCTTCACCATCGACCATCCGCTCGACGGCGGTCCTGGCAAGCCGGCGAAGAAGCCCGCGATCACGGATTTCGAAGTGCTCGCCACGTGCGAACTGCCGATTCCCTCCGCGGGCTTCGACACCTCGCGCTACGCGTGGCTGCGCGCAAGGCCACGCACCGGCCGCTTCCGCCAGATCCGGCGCCACCTCAAGCACGCCTTCCACCACCTCGTGGGCGACAGCAGCCACGGCGACGGCCGCCACAACCGCGCGTTCCGCGCGATGGGCATCCACCGCATGTTGCTGCACGCGCGGCGCTTGGCCTTCGACCACCCGCGCACCGGCGCACGCATCGAGGCGATCGCGCCGCCGGGCGCGGAGTTGGCGAAGGCGCTCGCCCTGTTTCCCCTCCCGTAGAGCCGGCCCATGGTCGGCCCCCGCTTCTCCGGGGGAAGGGCAGCCGACCATGGGCCGGCTCTACAATCGGCGCATGCAGGCCGGCCACCTCACCATCGCCGACGACGAACTGGTCGAGCGCTTCGTGCGCTCGGCCGGGCCCGGCGGGCAGAACGTCAACAAGGTCGCGACCGCGGTCGAGCTGCGCTTCGACATCGCCAACTCGCCGTCGTTGCCGGAGCCGGTGCGCGAACGCCTGCTGGCCAGGCGCGACCGGCGGGTGACGGGCGAGGGCGTGCTGGTGCTCAACGCGCAGCGCTTCCGCACCCAGGAGCGCAACCGCGAGGACGCACGCGAACGACTGGCCGCATTCATCGAGACCGGGCTGCACGCGCCGAAGCCGCGGGTCGCGACGAAGCCGACGAAGGCCTCGAAGCGCCGCAGGCTGGACGCCAAGCGCGAACGCAGTACGATCAAGCGCGGCCGCACCGGCCGCGACTGGGACTGACCGCTTCACGACCCCGAGCCGCATGACCGAGGCCGACGACGACATCGTCCTGACCCTGCCGCCGAACGCCCCGCGGGTGAAGCCCAGCGCTTTCGCCCGCTGGCTCGGGCGCGCGGTGCTGCGCCTCGGCGGCTGGCGCATGGAGGGCGCGTTCCCCGACATCCCGAAGCTGGTCCTCGTCGGCGCGCCGCATTCGTCCAACTGGGACGGCGTCTGGGGCTTCGCCGCGAAGCTCGCGTTGGGCCTGGACCTGCGCGTGCTCGGCAAGCACCAGCTGTTCTGGTGGCCGCTGGGGCCGCTGCTGCGGCGCCTCGGCGTCACCGCCGTCAACCGCGATGCGGCGAAGGGCGTGGCCGACCATGCCGCGGCCATGATCCGCGAGGCCGACCGCCTCTGGTTCGGGCTGGCGCCGGAGGGCACGCGCAAGCCGGTGCCGCGCTTCAAGGCCGGGTTCTGGAAGATCGCGAAGGAAGCCGGGGTGCCGGTGCTGCCGGTGTACTTCGACTACCCGCGCAAGGTCATCGGCGTCGGCGCGCTGTTCGAGCCCGGCGACGACATGCAGGCCGACATCGACCGGCTGCAGCGCTGGTATGCCCCGTGGCGCGGCCGCAACCGCAATGTCGCGCAGCCGCCGCAATCCGCGTGAGGCCGGCAGGTGATGCCGGCCGGGCGATGCGCCCGTTGACGCACCCGCCGCGGGGGAGCGCGGCGGGATGCGAGGGGCCTTCAAATGCCGCCTTGAGCGTCCGCCTAGAGCGGCGAGCCCCCGAACTTGTGCGTGTACTGCAGGTACACCGTGCGGCCGACCGCGTCGAACCAGCTGATGTCGTAGTAGGGATACGCCGTGTAGGTCGGATCCCGCGGTGGCATCTTGTTGAACAGGTTCGTCGCCGACAGGCTCAGCTGCGCGTGGTCGCTGAACTCGAAGCTCACCGACGCGTTGTAGCGGTAGGTCGCCTGCACCCAGGGGCTGTTCTCGTCCTCCGGATCGTAGATCTGGTCGTAGGAGTCGGAGCTGGGCAGCGTGCCGATGCGGTCGCCGTGGAGCGTGGCCGACCAGCGGTCGCGCTTCCAGGTGATGCTGGCGCTGCTCTTGGTGCGCGGGATGTCGAAGCCGCTGTTGATCGCGAACTCGTCCTCGAGCGCGTCGCCGTCGAACTGCTGGAACGTATGGTCGCGCACCCAGGTGTGGCTGCCGTTGAAGGTGAAGTCGCCGATCGCGGTGTCCCAGCGGTACCGCATCTCGAGGTCGGCGCCGCTGGTGCTTTCGTTGGCGATGTTGATCGGGTTGACGTAGATGCCGTACAGGCGGCCGTCGATGCGGGTGACGCGCGAGATCGCGTCCTGGCAGGTCGGCGAGTTGATGTCCACCGGCGTGCCGTCGATGCGCGAGCCGAGCCGGCAGTTCGCCTCGTCCTGCAGGATGGCGTCGTTCGCCATGTCCTGCACCTGGTCCTTCATCTTGATGTCGAACCAGTCGAGCGAGATGTCGAAGTTCGCGCTCGGCGACCACACCAGGCCGGTCGTCCACGAGGTGCTGGTCTCCGGCTTGAGCGCGCGGTTGCCCTCGCGCGTGCGGATCAGGCCCTCGTCGTTCCAGGAGCAGTCCACGATCTCCTCGTCGGGCTCCTCGGTGCGGCAGCGGTAGTAGTCGACCCCGGACGTCTCGTCGTTGCCGATGCCCGCGTACAGGTAGTGCAGGTCCGCGGCGCGAAAGGCCGTGCCGTAGGATCCCCGCACCAGCAGCGAGTCGAACGGGCGCCATTCGATGCCGGCGCTGTAGGTGAACTTGCCGATGGACGTGCCGGAATAGCTGTAGCGGTCGTAGCGCGCGGCCGTGCTCAGGTTGAGCGAATCGAGCAGGGGCATGCGCAGCTCGCCGGCGGTGGCCCAGCGGTTGCGGCTGCCGTGGCCGTCGGAATCCTTCCAGCTGTAGTAGTAGTACTCGAGCGCCTTCGGGTCGGGATTGAGGTCGTAGGCCTGGTTGCCGGCCTCGACCACGGCCGCGAAGCCCGCGGGGCCGGCCGGGAGGTTGAACAGCTCGGGATTGGTCAGGGTGAACGACACCGTGTCGGTGCGCGACTTCGGGTTGTAGATCGTGTACGCGGCGATCGAGTCGTACTCGGCCTGGGTCAGCGGCGTGTACAGGCGCGACGGGTCGGCGTTGAAGATCGGCAGCCCGTATTCGTCGTCGACGCCGAGTTGCGGCCCGAGGAACAGGTCGTTCGCCTTGCTCGCGACGATCTGCGGCCAGCCGATCCGCGACTGGTACTGCGAATGGCTGAGCGCCGCCTCCCAGTCCCAGTTCTCGCCGTAGCTGCCCTTGAAGCCGGTGGTGATGCCGAAGGTCTTCTGCCGGTTGCGGATCGTGCCGCGGTCGAGGCCGCCCATTTCCTCCGGCGAGAACTGGCGTTGCCAGTATTCGACCTGGCCGCTGGCCTGGTTGAAGAAATAGCCTTCCTCGTTGCCGTCGGGGGCCATGTAGTTCCAGCTGCGCACGTCGGTGAACAGCTCGACCTTGTGGTAGCCCATCTGCACGTCGGCGAACCACTCCAGGCCGTCGCCGAACATGTAGCTCAGCGAGGCGTAGGCGTTGGCGCCACGCCGCTGGCTCAGGATCGTGCCGTAGCCGATCGCCTCGTCGCTGCCGCAGAAGTAGCCCGGCGGATAGGTGTCCTCGACGGGATCGTAGCGGCCCCAGTTGCGGCGGCTGGCGTAATAGGTGCTGTCGCCGTTGAGGTAGGCGAGCGATCCGCACAGCGCCGCGCCGGGATCGACGTAGTACTCGTTGTCGCCGTCGTCCGGGTCCCACGCGGTGCGCAGGAACGCGCGCCGCGACGCGGCCCGCGGGTCCGGCGAATCCTTCACCGAATCCTGGATCGGCCGGTCGTAGGCCCACAGCGGCTTCTGGTCGACGAGGTCGACGCCGAACACCGCGTTGAACGCGCCGCGGGAAAACCCGGACGACAGGCTCACGTTGGTCGAGTCGCCGCCGCCGCGCGTGGTCTCGCCGCGACGGACGCTGATCGTGGTGCCGTCGGCGTTCTTCTTCAGCACGAAGTTGACCACGCCGGAGATCGCGTCGGAGCCGTACACCGCCGAGGCGCTGCCGGTGAGCACTTCGATCCGCTCGACCATGCCGAGCGGGATGCTGGAGATGTCGGTGAAGTTGCTGCGGCCCTTGAAGGGCATGGGAAAGTCGGCGATGCGGCGGCCGTTGACCAGCACGAGGGTGTGGTTCGGGCCGAGGCCGCGCAGGTCCACTTCCTCGCCGCCCGGCGAAAAGTCGCCGGCGCTCGACGACTGCTGGCTCTGCGTCTCGCCGCTGTTCTGGGTCATCGAACGCATCACTTCGGGCACGGTGGTGAAGCCCGCGGCCTGGATCTCCGCTGCGGTGATGACGGTGATCGGCGCCGGGCCCTCGACCTCGGCGCGGCGGATGCGCGAGCCGACCACTTCGACCGTTTCAAGCTGGGTCGGCGCCGGGGCGGCCGCGTCGTCCGGCGCCGACTGCGAAGCCTGCGGCGGGCTGGCGGGGCGTTGCGCGGGCGCCGGCGCGGCGGGCGCCGCCGCCTGCTTCACGATGACCAGGGCGCCCGAGCTGTCGCGCCGCGCGGCGAAGCCGCTGCCCGCGAGCACGCGCTGCAGGGCCTCGTCCGTGGTCAGTTCGCCCTGCACGCCGCTCGTGTGCAGGCCGCGCATCTGGTCGGCGCGGAAGATCACCTGGGCCCCGGACTGCCGGGCCAGCTCGCCGAGGGCGGTGGCGAGGTCTCCGGCGGGAATGTCGATCCGCGCGCGCGACGCGGTCTGCGCCTGCGCCGCGAGCGCGGCCGAGCAGGCAAGGGTCAACATCACGACACGCAACGACCGCATCACGCTCT
The DNA here is from genome assembly GCA_035765815.1 of Luteimonas sp. Classification (GTDB taxonomy): domain Bacteria; phylum Pseudomonadota; class Gammaproteobacteria; order Xanthomonadales; family Xanthomonadaceae; genus Cognatiluteimonas. Next base: position 7,090 of record DASTWT010000257.1, read on the forward strand.
CCCCATGGCGCACGGATCGGCGCCTTCGATCCCCGGGACGAACGAGCCTCGCGAATCCCGCAGCGCGTCGGCGTCCGCGACGGCTCAGCGCATGCTGCGCAGCACAACGGTGTCGCCGCGCATTTCGGCCTGCACCGGGAAGCCGAGCTCCAGCAGGCGGACGAAGGCGTCGACGTTGGACCAGCGGAAATGCCCGCCGATCCGCAGTTGCCCGGCGACCGGGTCGGCGACGACGAGCTTGCGCCGGTTGTAGCGGTTGAACTCGACCGCCGCCTCGGCGAGGGTGGTGTCGTTGAAGTCGAGGAAGCCGTTGCGCCAGTCGAGGGCGCGCTCGGCGTCGGCGACGGTGCCCGTGCTCACCACGAGCCCGGAGCCGCTCGCGAGGGCGACGCTGCCGGCGGGCAGCAGCGTGCTGGGGCGCGGGCGCCCGTCGGCGCCCGGCCCCGATTCGAGCTGCACCAGGCCCTGGGTCACGACGACGCGGAGGCCGGCGCCGGAATCGCCGCCGCGGCGCACGGCGAAGCGGGTGCCGACGACGCGCACGCGGCGATCGCCGGCGGCGATCACGAACGGGCGCGAGCGATCCTTCGACACCTCGAAGAACGCCTCGCCGCGATCGAGCACGACGTTGCGCTCTTCCGTGCCGAGGCTCACCCGCACCGCGCTGTCGCTGCTCAGCGTGATCCGCGAGCCGTCGGCGAGCGGGACCGTGCGCAGGTCGCCCATCGCCGTGCGGTAGGTGGTCTCGACCGGCTTGTCGTACCGGAACCACGCCAGGCTGGCGACCAGCGCCAGGGCCATCGCGGCGGTCGCCGCACCGAAGATCCAGGTGGCGCGGCGCGCGCGCGCCTCGTGATGCTCCGGCGGCGCGGCGGCGATCTCGCGGTCTCCGCCGAACGCGTGCCGCCAGTCGCCGCGGCGCGGCGGCTCCAGCGACGACCGGCCGGCGCCCAGCGCCGCCAGGCGGCCGCTCTCCTCCCAGGCCGCGCGCGCGCGCAGGAACGCCACGCGATGCGCAGTGGCGGCGTCGAGCCAGGCCTCGAGCCCGGCCTGGGCCTGCGGCGACCAGCCCTCGCGGTCCAGCCGCGCCAGCCAGGCGGCCGCGGCCTGCTCAGTCTGCGTGCCGGCGGCCACGTCGTTCCCCAGGTGCGCGTTCCGCCGGCGACGCCTGCCCGTCCTCGCCGTAGAAATGCGCGGCGAGCAGGTACATGCCTTTGGCGAGGTGCTTTTCCACGGTCTTTTCGCTGATTCCCATCCGTTGCGCGACTTCCCGCTGCGGGAGGTCGCCGACCCGCCGCAGCCAGACCACCTCGCGGCAGCGCCGGGGCAGGTGGTCGAAGGCCTGCGCCAGCCGGTGCAGGACCTGCCGCCCGCCGAAGACGCGTTCGGGCGAGAACTCATCCACCAAGACGTTCATCGCCTCCAGATCACCCACTGTCTCGATCGAAACGACGCGTCCGCGGCGCAGCCGGTCGGCCATCAGGTGGCGGGTGGCGGCGAACAGGAACGACTTCGGCGAGGCCGGGAGTGCCTTGCCGGCGGCTTCGTAGACGCGGCAGTACACCTCCTGGCGGAGGTCGTGGAGCTCGTCGCGGCGCGGCCAGCACCGGCGCAGGTAGCGCATGAGCGCATCCTCGTGGACGAGGATCTCGCGGACGAACCAGTCGTCGAGCTCACGCATGGGCCGCACCATAACCGAAGCGCGCCGCCGTCGCGCGGCGGGAGCGACGGGGGAAAGCCGCCCGTCGTTCGTCCCGGCACAAGCCAACCCGAGGAGCCGCCCGATGTCGCCGAGCCAGCCTGCGCCGAACAAGCAGCCGTCCGTCCACCCGCGCCGGCCGTCCGCGCTGCTCGGGGCCGCGGCCCTGGTGCTCGGCTTCCTGTTCGCTGCGCCCGCCGGCGCGCAGGCGCCGCCGCTGCGCCACCACGTCGCCGGCGACGTGGCCGCGCCGACGCCGGGCAAGGTCCAGCCCGGCCTGATGCTCATGGGCGGCGGAGACCGCAACCACGAAGCGCTGCGCTGGTTCATGCGCCACGCCGGCAACGGCCACATCGTCGTGCTCGGCGCGTCCGAGTACACCGCGGTCGACGCCTACGACGACGAGTTCTTCAACGAAATCGGCGGCATCGCGTCGTCCGAGACCTTCATGTTCGACAGCCGCGACCAGGCCACCGACCCTGCGATGCTGGCCGCGATCGCCAAGGCCGACGGCATCTTCATCATGGGCGGCGACCAGTCGCGCTACGTGCGCTTCTGGCGCGGCACGCCGGTGGCCGCGGCGCTCGACGCGCACGTGCGCGCGGGCAAGCCGATCGGCGGCACCAGCGCCGGCCTGGCGATGCAGGGCGAGTACCTCTACGGCGCGATGGACGGCGGCAGCCAGGTCAGCCCGCTCGCGCTCGCCGATCCGCTCGGTTCGGCCAACACCATCGAGACGGATTTCCTGCACACCGCGCTGCTCAAGGGCGTCATCACCGATTCGCACTTCAGCGAGCGCAACCGGCTCGGGCGCCTGATCGCGTTCGTCGCCAAGGCCGAATCGCTCGCCGGCCACAAGCTGCTCGGCCTGGGCATCGACGAAGCCGCGGCGGTCGCGGTCGAAGGCGACGGCAGCGCGCGCGTTTACGCGACCGAGCCCGATGCCGGCGCGACGCTGGTGATCGGCGGCTTCGCGCAGCCGCAGAAGGAGGACGAACCGATGCGCCTGGACCGCGTCGACACGATCGGCATCGGCAAGGGCTCGGTGCTGCACCTGCCCGAAGGCAAGGTCGACGCGCCGGTGTTCGAGCATCGCTACGCGGTGCGCGACGGCGTGCTGGTCGCGATCGACGCGCCGATGCTGGTGATCCACGGCGGCGCCGGCGTCGACCGCAAGACCATGACCGCGGCCGACGAAAAGGAAGTGCGCGCCGCCATGACCGCCGCGCTGCGCGCCGGCCATGCGCTGCTGATGCAGGGCAAGTCGTCCGCGGACGCAGTGGTCGCCGCGCTGTCGATCCTCGAGGATTCGCCGCAGTTCAACGCCGGCAAGGGCGCCGTGTTCACCCACGATGGCCGCAACGAGCTCGACGCATCGCTGATGGACGGCGCCAGCGGCAAGGCCGGCGCGGTCGCGGGCGTGCACCGGATCAGGAATCCGATCCGGCTCGCGCGCGCCGTGATGGACCACTCGCAGCACGTGATGATGGTGGGCGACGGCGCGGAGAAGTTCGCGCAGGAGCAGGGCTTCGAGCTCGTCGACCCGTCGTACTTCCGGGTCGAGAAGCGCTGGGAAGAACTGCAGCGCGCGCTGCGCGAGGACGCGACCGGGCAGGCGCACGCCGACCTCGCGACGCTCAAGCATTTCGGCACCGTCGGCGGGCTGGCACTGGACCGCGACGGCCGCCTCGCCGCCGGCACCTCCACCGGCGGCATGACCGACAAGCGCTACGGCCGCGTCGGCGACTCGCCGATCATCGGCGCCGGCACCTGGGCCGACGCGCGCTGCGCCGTGTCGGGCACCGGCTGGGGCGAGTTCTACATCCGCGCCGCCGCGGCCCACGACATCTGCGCCCGGGTCCGCTACGCCGGCGAGTCGGTCCGCAGGGCCGCCGAGGAAGTGATCGACACGGAGATCCCGGCCGCCGGCGGCGACGGCGGCGCGATCGCGCTGGGCAGCGACGGCACCGTCGCGTTCCCGTTCAACACCGAGGGGATGTACCGCGGCTGGATCGGCGCCGACGGCGAGCCCCACGTCGCGATCTACCGCGAGGACGCCCTGCCGCTGCCGCACTGAGCTTCGCGACGGTCGCGGCGGCCCACGCGGCCGCCGCCTTGCCTCCTCCACGGTCCCGGGCCGAGGCCGGTGCGGTGCTACTCTTGCGTTCGTGCACGACATGGGAGTCGTGATGAACGCAGGCGCAGCCGGGATGGCCGCGGCAACGGGACGGGGGGCAGGACCGGGCATGGCCGAACCGGGCAACGGATCGTCCGCCGCGCTGACGGCGGAGGAATACGCGCTGTTCGAGCAGTTCGGGCGGCCGCGCCTGGTGCCGGCCGGCGAAGCCCTGTTCAGGCGCGGCGACCTCGGCACCACCATGTACGTCGTCGTCCAGGGCGAGGTCGACCTCGACTTCGGCGACGACCTGGTGCCCAAGCGCCTCGGCCGCCACGAATTCTTCGGCGAGCTGGGCCTGCTGATCGGCGACCACGCCCGCAGCGCCGACGCCATCGCGGTCGGCAGCCTGGTGCTGCTGGAACTGCGCCAGGAGGAGTTCGAGCCGATGGCGCAGCGCGCGCCGACCCTGCTCGCGCACTTCCTGCGCCGGGCGATCGCGCGGGTGGTGCTCAACGAGCAGAGCCTCATCGGCCGCCTGCGCCGCCGCAACATCGACCTGCAGTCGGCGCTGGACACGCTGCGCGCCACCACCCACCGCCTCACCCAGACCGAAGCGCTGACCCGCACCGACGAGCTCACCGGCCTGGCCAACCGCCGCGGCTTCCAGCTGCACCTGGAACAGCGCCGCCGCAACGACATGCTCGCCGGCCGCGGCCTGCTGCTGGTGGACTGCGACCGCTTCAAGGGCATCAACGACGAGCACGGCCACCTGGTCGGCGACCGCGTGCTGCAGGGCGTCGCCAACATCCTGCGTTCGGCGGCGGGCCCCGACGACATCGCCTGTCGTCTCGGCGGCGACGAGTTCTGCCTGCTGGTCGGCGCCGAGCGCCAGGCCGACATCCTGCGGATCGCGCAGTTCGTGGTCGACACCGCGCAGGCGCTGCACAAGCTGCAGCCGTCGCCGCCGCAGATCACCACGCTGAGCATCGGCGCCTGCCCGGTCGCGCCCGCGCAGACCTGGGACGACTGGTACGCCAACGCCGACGCCGCGCTGTACCGCGCCAAGCGCCTGGGCGGCAACCGGGTCGAATGGCAGGACGCGGTGCTGGCGCCGGTCTGACCGGAGCGCGCAGGGATGCACGCCGCGAACGACAACCCGCTGCAGGACGCCGCCGCCGGAACGGCCGGCGAGCCGGCTGCGCAGAACCCGCAGGTCCGCACCCTGCTGCTGACCGACCTGTGCGATTCCACGATGCTGGTCGAGCGCCTCGGCGACAACGAGGCCGCGGAGCTGTTCCGCGAGCACGACCGGCTCGTGCTCGGCCTGCAGCAACGCTGGCGCGGGCGCCTGATCGACCGCTCCGACGGCCTGCTGCTGCTGTTCGAGCGCGCCATCGACGGCCTCGGCTTCGCGCTCGACTACGCGCGCGGCCTGCGCGAACTCGGCGAGCGTCGCGACGTCGCCAGGCATGGCGTCGAGCTGCTCGCGCGCCAAGGCCTGCACGTCGGGGAGGTGCTCACCTGGCGCAACAGCGACGCCGCCGTGAGCATCGGCGCCAAGCCACTGGAAGTCGAAGGCCTGGCCAAGCCGATGGCCGGGCGCCTGATGACGCTCGCGCGCCCGGGCCAGATCCTGCTCTCGGCCACCGCGGAGCCGCTCGCGCACCGCGCCGCGCGCGAGCTCGGCGAGCGCGGCGACCAGTTGCTGTGGAAGGACTGGGGCCGCTGGCGCTTCAAGGGCGTGCCGCAGGCGCAGCAGGTCTACGAGGTCGGCGAGCCCGGCATCGCGCCGCTGCGCGCGCCGCAGCAGAACCGCGCGAAGGCGTGGCGCGACATCCCGCTCTGGCGGCGCCCTTCGGCGCTGGCCGCGGAACTGCTGCTGGTCGCGGGCCTGGTCGGCGGGGCCTGGTTCCTGACGCGGCCGCAGCCGGCGATCGCCTTCAACGAGCGCGATTGGGTCGTCGTCGGCGACCTGCGCAACCTCACCGGGGACAAGCTGCTCGACGACTCCCTGAACCAGGCTTTCCGGCTCAGCCTGCAGCAGTCGCGTTACGTCAACGTGCTCAGCGACCTGAAGGTGCGCGACACCCTGCGACGCATGCAGCGCAGGCCGAACGAGCTGGTAGGGCGCGACATCGGGTCGGAAATCGCGCTGCGCGACGGCGCCCGTGCGCTGTTGCTCCCGACCGTCGCGGAGATCGGCGGGCACTTGCGAGTGAGCGCCGAAGTCATCGACCCACGTACCCAGACCACGGTCTACGCCGTATCGGCCGATGGGCGTGGGGTCGAGTCGACGCTGGCGGCGATCGATGACGTCACTGACCAGTTGCGCGCGAAACTCGGGGAAGCATTGCAGAACGTGCAAAAGAACTCGGTGCCGTTGCCGAACGTGGCAACGCCCAGCCTCGACGCGTTGAAGGCGTTCGCCGTGGCGCGCAACGTGGTCGCCACCACTCGCGATCGCGACCAGGCACTTGGCCTATACCGGCGCGCACTGCAACTGGATCCCCAGTTCGCGCTGGCACATGCCGACATGGCCGATCTTTACGCCGGCCTCGGCGATGTCGCCGGCGCACAACGTGAACGGCGCGAGGCGCTCGCCCTGCCGCAGCGGCTTTCGCCTCAGGAACGGGCGCGCAACGAGCTGCTGCTGGCCGAGGGCACGTCCGCGCCCACGCCGTATTTCCGCGAAGCGCGGGAATACCTTGCCTTGTACCCGGACGACTTCCGGTTGCTCGACCGTATCGGTACGAACCAGTGGCACCACTTCAATGATTTCCGGCTCGCCGAAGCGACCTTGCGGCATGTGGCGCAACCGCAATACGAGCGCGTCGGGTCCGCTCGCTACGCCTTGGGCATCATGTTGCTCGGCCAGGAACGGTACGACGATGCCCTCGCCGAGTTCGACCGCGCGCGCGCCGCGGGATTCAGCGGTGCCGGCGAGTATTACGCGCGTGCCTACGACGCGCGCGGCGATCACGCGCGAGCGGACAAGGTCTACCTGGCGAGCACGATCGGACGCGATGGCTGGACGGGCGAAACGGGCGTCGTGACCTGGATCGACCGCGGACAATGGTCGCGCGCGGGGGAAGTCGCGCTCGATTGGCGCAAAGACGCGGATGCCTCCGGCGACTTGCTTGAAGAATTGCGCTCGCGCGCCGCGGTCGCCGATGTGGCGGTGTTGTCGGGGCAGGCCGGTGCGGGCGAACGGGTCGAAGACCTGTTACGCGAGGTGAACGCGAAAGCGGCCGCTGCGGACGCCATCTACGCGCCGACCTCGACAGAGCTTCGCCTGTTCGCCGGCCTGTTGTCCGCCCACATGGACGACGCGAAAGGCGTGGCGATGGCGCTGGATCGCACGCGCGACAGCGACGCGGTGCGCGATTATCCGACGGTCGCGCAGCTCAGGGAGGTGGTGCTGGCGGAGCGGGACCGCCTCGCCGGCGAGGCGCCGGCGGCGGTCGCCAGATTGCGGCCCCTGGCCGAGCATGACACGGCGCTATCGGCGGTCCATTGGGCGCTGATGCGCGCGGAGCGGGCGGCCGGCAACGACGAGCAGGCGCGCGCGCAGGAAAAATGGCTGGCGACCCGCCGCGGTCGCATCTTCACCGAATGCCCGGCGACGGAAGTGTTGCCGTTCTTCAACGTCGCCGTGTCAGCGGAGGCGATGAAAGGGATGGACGACCAGGGCGCCAGCCGCTAGCAGGCGCTCCGGCTCGCCGGGCCGCGCCGGGACCGGCGTATGCGCCAGTCCCGGACAACGGCCGCTACAGCTTGCCGGCCTCCTGCGCAGCCAGCGCGCAGGACATCTTCTGGATGCCCACCATCGCCGCCTCGAGCTTCCTGCGCTGCGTCCTGATCAACTCCGGCGATGCGAGTTCCGTGCCTGCGGCCAGCGTCGCCATGCAGTCCCACGGATCGGTGTAGCCGAGCGAGCGCAGGGCCTGCTCCGGCGATGCCTGGAATTGCTTGCGGAAAGCTTCGTTGCCTTCCAGGTTGTCGAGCAGTCGCTCGACCAGCCGCGGATGCAACCCCGCCGGCGGGATTCGTTCTTCAGCCATAGCGTGTTCCCCTGTCGGAATCGCCGTTCGAGTCCCGCGGAAAAGGGCGGGCGACGGCGGAATTTACCTTACCATGGCGCCCGGACGAGGGGGATGGTTGCTTGGGGGACAGGGCCGCAATCCGGCGTTGCGCGGTGGCATGGCTGGAGCCGCGCGAGATGGCGAACTTCCGGCTCGACGACGTCCTGGCCGGCGGCACGGGAGTGGTCTCCCGCCTGTGCTGGTTCGCCCATGCGCCGCATCTTGCCGCGTCGGTGGAAATCGACGCCGCGCAAGTACCCGTGCTGGGCGCTGTCGGTGCGGAGGACTGGGTCGAGCGCGAGGTTCTGGTGTCGCGTTTCGGCGCCGAGGCCGTCGACGGCTTGCTCGCGGCCGGGCTGTTGATCCTCCGCCCGGACGGCGACTCGCCGCCGCCCGATTCCGATTTCCGTGCCCAGGGCTGGCACCCGCCGGCGGCCGTGGCGCACATGGCCGCGCGATGGGAGGCCGTCGACGGGCCGAAGGGGATGGCCGAGGCCGGCGTCGATACGGATGAGGGCCTGCTTCGCCGGCACGGCATGCCGCCGCCGCAGGTCGCTCCTTCCGTCGCGCCTGGCGCGGAACTCGTCCTTCCGCGCCAGGCGC
>DASTWT010000258.1:0-9558 GCA_035765815.1 Luteimonas sp.
CGCGCGCGAATCGTTGCGGCTGCCCCGGTGGCCGACGAGGGTGCGGTCCTGGGCGAGGCCGCCGGCGAGGCCGAACGAGAAGCTGTCGCCGAACTGGCGGTCCGCGCCGGTGGTGACGCCCGACGTCTCGAACGTGAGCCCCTCGGCGTTGCCGTTGGCGTCGAGGTCGCCGCGGCGGAAGCTGCCGGCCACCCAGAAGCCCCAGGGTTGCAGCCGCGGCCCCTGCAGGCTGTCGAGGCGCCCGACCAGGTTCGTCACCTGCGTCTGCGCGAACACCTCCGAGATCGTGGTTTGCGACTGCACGAGGCCGGTCACGTCCGCGTCCCGGAGCGGATCGGCCACCGGCGTCACCTGGATCGTCACCGTCCCGGCGCTGGAGTCGCCGCCGGCGTTGCTCAGCGTGTACAGCACGGTGGCGGTGCCGGTGAAGCCCTGTGCGGGCGTGAACGTCAGCACGTACGCGCCCGCGGCGGATTGCGCGACCGCAGTGCCGCCGGCGTTCGCGGGCGACAGCGAGAGCACGTCCGCGCCGGTGAACGGTCCGCCGGTCGCGCCTTCGGTGAGGTCGACCTGCACCGGCGTGCCGGCGGGCGTCATCGCCTGGTGCGCGCCCGCGCCCGGCGGGGGCGTCGCCGCTTCGGCGATCGCGAGCGTCCAGGACTGCGTGCCGGTGTCGCCGTGCGCATCGGTCGCGGTGACGGTGAAGGCGTGGCTGCCGCTTTCGGTCGGCGTGCCGGACAGCGCGCCGCCGGTCGACAGCGCGAGGCCCGCCGGGAGCTCGCCGCCGGTGACCGCGTACGCGTAGGGCGCGGTGCCGCCGCTTGCCGCGAGCGCCTGCGAATACGCCGCGCCGACCTGGCCGTCGGGCAGCGACGCCGGCGACAGCGTAATTGCCGGCGCGCCGACGTGAAGCACGTAATCGGCGCTGCCGTGGTTGCCGAAGCTGTCCGTCGCCGACACGGCGAACGCATAGCTGCCGGCTTCCGTCGGCATTCCCCCCAGCGTGCCATCGCTGGCCAACGCGATGCCGGGCGGCAGCGCGCCGCTGGCAACCGCATAGTTGTACGGCCCCGTCCCGCCGCTCGCCGAGATCGCTTGCGAGTAGGTGGTGCCCACCGCGCCGTCGGGCAGCGAAGCGGGCGCGAGCGTGACCGTCAAGGCCGTGACCTGGACCTGGTAGCCGTTGCTGCCGGTGTTGCCTAAGTTGTCCGTCGCCGACACGGCAAAGGTGTAGCTGCCGGCCGCAGTGGGCGAACCCGACAGCACGCCGCTGCTGGAAAGCGCGAGGCCCGGCGGCAATGTTCCGCCCGAGACCGCGAATGCGTAGGGCGCCGTGCCGCCGCTCGCCGAGACTGCCTGCGCATACGCCACGCCGACCTGGCCGTCGGGCAGCGATGCGGGCGACAGCGTGATCGTGACCGTCGCGTCGGCGACGACGACGGAGTACGCCTCGTCGCCGGCGTGTCCGTTGGCGTCGGTCGCCAGCAGCACGAAGTCGTAGCTGCCCGCCTTCGTCGGCGTACCGGTGATGGACGCCGCCTCCGTGCTCGCGGCCGCCAGCGAGAGCCCCGGCGGCAGTGCGCCCGAGCCCAGCGTGAACGCGTAGGGCGCCGTGCCGCCCAGCGCCGTCACCGTCACGCCGTACGCCGCGCCGACGGTGCCGCCGGGCAGCGTCGTCGGCGACAGCGAGATGATCGGCGGCTGGACGGTGAACACGTAGGACTGCGTTCCGGTTTCGCCGTTCGCGTCGATCGCCACGACCGCGAAGCTCGTGCTCCCATCCTCCGTGGGCGTGCCTGAAATGGCGCCGGTCGCCGCATCGAACGCGAGTCCCGCCGGCAGGCTGCCGGAAACGAGGTCCCATGTGTAGGGCGCGACGCCGCCGCTGGCCGACAGCGACTGCGCGTAGGCGCTGCCGACGCGTCCGTCCGGCAGGCTCGGCGGCGCGATCGCGATCGTCGGCGGCTCGACGACGAGCGAATAGTTGCCGGTGCCCGTCGCGCCGTTCGCATCCGTCGCGGTGAGGGTGAAGCCGGTGACGCCGGAATGCGTCGGGGTCCCGCTGATCACGCCCGTCGGATCCAGCACCAGTCCGTCGGGCAGCGGCACGTTCGCCGAGAACGTGTAGGGCGCCGTGCCGCCGCTCGCGGTGAACGCCTGGCTGTACGGGACGTAGGTCGTCGCGGTGAGGTTCGGGCCCGGCGGCGCGATGTCGATCGTCGGCGGGGCCACGCCGATGGTGTAGCTGCGGGTGACGCTGCTGAACGGGAACGTCGCTTCGGGCAGCAGCGACGGCACCGGCGCCGCCGTGATCTTGAACGTGTAGTCGCCCGCCGTCGTCGCCTTGCCGGAGAGCGTGCCGCCGAGGTCGAGCGACAACCCGGGCGGCAGGCTGCCGGAGGTGATGGTGAAGTGGTAGGGCCCGCTGCCGTTGTCGACGTACATGTATTGCGTGTACCTCTCGCCGACGACGGTGTCGGGCAGCGTCGCCGGTTCCAGCGAGGGCGGTACGACGATGGTGATGTCGTACGCGCCGACCGCGGTGCCCGAAGCGCTGTCGTCCGCCTTGATCGAGAACGAGAAATAGCCGGCCGCGGACGGGATGCCCGAGATGGCGCCGCTCGTGGAGTCGAGCGACAGCCCGGGCGGCAGGCTTCCGATCACCGCGTACGTGTAGGGCGCGACGCCGCCGGTCGCGGAGACGCCGTCGGTGTAGGCGTCGCCGACGATGCCCGTCGACAGCGTGCCGCCGGGCAGCGACACCGACGTCTGCGCCCAGGCCGCCGCGGCGAGGCCGAGCCAGAGCGATGCCCCGGCGAGCCAGGCGCGCCAGCGCCGCGCAGGCGCCCTGCGATCGTGCGTATGTCCCATGCCGTTCCCCCGACGCCTGCGGCGACCTTCTCCGCCAGTAGTGACGGGGTCGCGCCGGGGAAGCGGCCAGCGATGCCGGCCGCAAACGGTTACGCGCGGGCCGGCCTCAGGCCAGCGCCGGATTCAGGCTGTAGGTGCCGTGGAGGGCGGTTTCGGCGAGGACGTTGCCGTGCATCGCGCGGAACGCGTCGGCCGCGGTGAAGCGCGCCGGCAGCTGCAGGCGGTCGGTGCCGAGCGCGAACACGCGGAAGAAGTAGCGGTGCATGCGCCGGTCGTTCGGCGGCGGATACGGACCGTCGTAACCGTAGTAGTCGCCGCGCAGCCCGCTTTCGTCGCCGGCGAACCAGCCCGTGTAGTCGTTGAGGCCCTGGCGGCTGCCGGCCGGGCCCTTCGGCGCCTGCTTGCCGCCCTTGTCGAAGCCGTCGCTGGCGCTGCCCGCTTCGATGGCGCGCACGTCGGGCGGGATGTCGACCATCACCCAGTGCACGAAGTCGCCGCGCGGCTGGTCGGCGGGGATCTCCACGCCTTCGCGCCCGGCCAGCGACGCGTCGGTCGGCGCGTCGGTGTCGATGCACATCAGCACGAACGAGCGGGTGCCCGCGGGCGCGTCGTCCCAGGCCAGGTGCGGATTGCGGTTGCCGCCGAAGCCGCCGGGCGCGCCGAGCGCGAATTCCGCCGGGATCCGGCCGCGGTTCTCGAAGCTGTCGCTGTGGATGCGCATGGAGCCTCCTGGCTGGCTGGCGTTCGTGCCGATTGTAGGACCTACGTCGCGAGGCGGTCGGCGACCCACTCCTCGGCGAATCCGTCCAGGCCGAGCCCGCGCAGGAAGCCGCAGTGGCCGCCGTGGCGCGCGACCTCCAGCGACGCGGCCGGCGGCAGCTGCAGCGCGCGGAAGTGCTCGAACGGGATGACCGGATCGTCCTCGGCCATCAGCAGGTGCGCGGGCACGCGCAACGCGGCCAGGCGGTCGCCGGCGATCGAGTAACCGTCGAAATAGGCGTCCAGCGTGTCGAAATCGGTGTGCCGCACCACCAGCCATTCGGTGAGCGCGCGCATGCCCAGGTGCAGGGTGCGGTCGTCGAAGTCGTGCACGCGCGGGAACAGCGCGCGCTTGCGCACCAGCGAGCGCCGCCACTTGCGCTCGAAATAGTGCAGGTACACGCGCCAGCCGCGTTCCATGTGCGCCATCGTCGCCTTCGGATCCAGCACCGGGCACACCGCCGCCACCGCCGACAGCGGCAGGCCCGCGCCCGGCGCGCGCAACGCGAGCCGCAGCGCGAAGTTGCCGCCGAGCGAATAGCCGGCGGCGACCAGCGGACGCGACGGCCCGGCATCCGGCCAGAAGCGGCGTGCGACGTCGACCGCCGCGAGCACCACTTCGTCGATGCGATTGGAGTGGAAGATCGCTTCGTTGAGGTGGTGGCTGTCGCCGTGGTCGCGGAAGTTCAGGCGGAAGGTGGCGAAGCCGCGTTCGAGCAGGCGCGCGGCCGTCAGCCGCATGTAGCTGGATTCGGCGCTGCCCTCCCAACCGTGCAGCAGCAGCGCGAAGCCGCGCGGCTCGACCCCGGGCACGATGCTGTGCAGGCCCTGCAGGCGCACGCCCGGCCCGCCGTCGACGACGTGTTCCGTCGTCACCGCGCCGGACGCGGCCAGCGCGCGCGCGCCGCGTTGCCGGCGCCAGGGGCTGGAACCGAGCATCGTCTGCAGGTGGCCGCTGCGCAGCCACCAGGGTGCCCGGTAGCCGGCGTCGTTCATTGCATCGCGGCGACGATCCGCTCGCGCGCGAGTTCGGCGATGCGGCGCCGGCCTTCCTCGCTTCCGGGCGGGATCGGCTCGAGGAAGCGCACGTCCGCGACGCGCGCCGGCTCGCCCAGCAGGCGCAGGAAGTTGCCGCCGAAGCCTTCGCGGCCGCGGAACGCGACCACCGTCTGCGCCGTGCAATGCTCGCCGTAGCACAGCGCCACCGGCTGCACCGGCGCGTGCGCCTCGACCGCGGCGGTGAAGATGCGCGCATGGAACGGCCCGACCTCCGCGCCGCCGCGCGTGCGCCCTTCCGGGAACACGCCGACCGCGCGCCCGCCACGCAGCCGCGCCAGCATTTCGTGCATCACGCCGCCCAGCGACTCGGTGCTGCCGCGCTCGTGGAAGATCGTCTCGCCGCGCGTCGCCATCCAGCCCACCAGCGGCCAGCCGGCGATCTCGCGCTTGGCGACGAAGCCCATCATGCGCTGGCTGTGCAGGGCGACGATGTCGACCCAGCTCACGTGGTTGGCGACGAAGACCACGGCGCCGGCCAGCGGCGTGCCGCTGCGGCGCATGCGGAAGCCGAACACGCGCATCAGCCCCGCCTGCCAGGCGCGGATCATCCGGTATTCGAGCGATTCGCCGCCGCGCAGCCGGATCCGGCCCCATGGCGGCAGCATCAGCAACAGCACCAGCGGGAGGTCGATTGCGGCGTGCCAGAGCAGCATCGGCACGCGGTACAGGTAGCGCAGCCAGCGCACGGGATCGTTTCTCCGCTTGCCGGCCTCGTGCCGGCCCCGTTGCCTCAGGAGAACTTGAACATGCCCGGGCGCCAGGCCCGCACGTAGCTCTTGCCCGAACCGTAGCCGCTGCTGCTGCCGTAGCCGATGCCCATGCCGCCGCTCTCGCGGTCGCGGCGGCGATGCATGCGATCGACCAGCTCTTCGCGGCGGCTGTCCAGCCAGTCGGCGCGGCCGACCTTCTCCGGCGCCAGGCCGCGGCGCTGGGCCTGGTTCTGGCGGAAGTCGCAGAACTCGTCGTACGCGTCGAGCTCGTGGCGCAGTTCGCGCACCGACAGCTCGATCATGATCGCGTCGTCGAGGTAGCCGAGCACCGCCACGTTGTCCGGGATCACGTCGTCCGGATCGCAGAAGTAGGTCAGCGCCGACAGCACGCGCGCCTGGTCGTCGCCCGACAGCGCCCAGGCCTCGTCGCGGGCCATGGCGATCATGTCGTCCAGGTGCAGCAGCCGCTCCTTGATGAAGTCGGGGATCTGCACCTTCTGCGCGTCGCCGAGCAGCTTCGCCGCGCAATCGATGATTTCCTGCGTCGACTTGCCGGAGGCCGCCTTCTTCGCCTTCTCCATCGCCGCCTGGAAGTGCTCGAGGTCGCGGTCGTTGAGTTCGAAGTTCAGCGAAATCGACATGGCGGTGTTCCGGATGCGGTAGGGAAGAGGCGCAGCCTAGCAAATGAAGCCGGGCGTGAGATAGCGCCCCGCCCGGCGCCGTCGCTCAGCCGGGGCGGTCGACCACCGCCAGGGTCAGGCGGGACACGCAGGCTAGGCGGCCGCGGCCGTCCTCGATGCGGATCTCCCAGACCTGGGTGCTGCGGCCGATGTGCAGGGGTCGCGCGGTGCCGGTCACGATGCCCTCGCGCACGCCGGCAAGGTGGTTGGCGTTGATCTCGATGCCGACCACGCCCTGGTCCGGTCCCGTGCACAGGCCGCCGGCGGTGCTGCCCAGGGTCTCGGCGAGCAGCACCGAGGCGCCGCCGTGGAGCAGGCCGTAGGGCTGCCGGGTGCGCGCGTCGACGGGCATGGTCGCCCGCACGTAATCGGGGCCGATCTCGGTGAACTCGATGCCCAGCGGCCGCATCGCGGTGCCTTCGGACAGGGCGTTGAGTTCGGCGACGGTGGCCTGGCGGCGGAAGGGGCTGGGGCGGGAGGGCGTCATGCCCGCCAGCATACGGGTGCCGTCAGTGGGGTGACCTCCGGCACATTCAGAATTTGTCTTGGTGTTTTACATTACTACCACACCAGTTCATCTCGCCTTCAGGAAACCGCCATGTACGCCCCCCGCAGTGCCACTCCCTCGTCCCGTCCCGTCGTGCGCCCCCGCGCTCCGGAGACCAGCCGCCGCGCGGTCTACCGCGAGCGCGCTCCGGGCGTCGGCTACGGCAACAGCAGCGGATACGCCAGCGAGCGCCGTTACGCGACCGGCTGGGACGGCCAGCCGCGCTTCCGCTGCGGCTGATCCGAAACCGCGGAATCCCTCCCCCAGGCGGCCGGCGCGCACTCCCTCCCCCAAGGGCGCGTCGGCCGCTCCTTCTTTCGCCGCGGCCGCCGGTGCGCCGGCCGGCCTCAGAGGATGGGCGCGAGCCCCGCGCCGAACGCGGTGAAGATCCGGGTCAGCAGCGGCTTGAACCCGGCCGCCACTTCGGGGAAGTCGCCGACCGGCCGGTAGCACGCGCGGAAGCGCGGATCGAAGGGCGACAGCGGCGTCGGGCAATCCGGTCCCGGCGCGAATTCGTAGCTCGTCGCGTAGCGCACCGGCCACAGGTCGAAGACCGGCATCCGCTCGGAGAACTTCGCGAGCGTGTACTCCAGGCCCGGGAACAGCGGCGCGTCGGCGCGGCGCCCGATCGTCCACGCGTTCTCCGGCGCGATGTCGCCGCGGATGCTGCGCGCCAGCGCCTGCGCGAATGCCGGGTCCTGGACCACGATCGCGCTCTCGGTGTTGTAGTGGTCGCCGCGCGGATCGAAGTTGTGCGTGCCGACCACGCCCACGCGCCCGTCCACCACCAGCGACTTCGCGTGCAGGCCGACGCGGACGCCGGCGCGCTCGAGCGGCACGCGTTCGTTGCTGCGCCGACGGGCGTAGCGCAGCGCCGCGTATTCGGCCTGCAACGGACGCCGGTAGCGCCCGCTGCCGCTGCCCACGCCGACACCCGAGGAGTCGCGCGCCTGGCGGGCGCGTTCGCGCGCGAGCGCCACGTCCTCCGCGCTCGGCACCGGCGGCAGCACCGCGCCGGTCGCGGCCAGGTCGATCGGCGCCGACGCCGGGAACGGCTTGAACTCGTGGATCTCGAAGCCGAAATCGCGCAGGTAGCGGCGCTTGTACTTGTACGACAGCGCGTAGGTGATGAACGAATCGGTGGCGGCGAGCGAATTGGTCGAGACGATCACGCGCGGCGGCGACGGCCGCTTGTGCATGTCGCGGAACAGCTGCTGCGCGGCGTCGGACAGCACGAGGTAGGGCGTCTGCAGCAGCACGGTGTCCCGCGCCGATTCGACCAGCGTGCGCAGCTCCGCGGTGGCGGGCGCCTCGCGCGCCTCGCTGCCGTGGTGCTTCAGCGGCAGGTCGGCGATGTAGGAGACCGCGCCGACCGGGATCGCGGCCGCGGCGAGCGCGCCGATGCGCGCCGGGTCGGAGGCGTCGGCGATGGCGGCAGCGACGCGGGCCGGGTTCGCATATTGCGGCGCGGGCATCGCCGGCACGCCGCGCCGCAGCAGTTCGCGGCCGACGTCCGACAGCGTGGACGGCTGGCGGCTGCGCGGATCGTCCCAGAACGCCTCGAAGTCCGCGCCCATGTCGCGCGCGACCGGCCCGGCGACGAGCAGGTCACGGTCGCGGAAGTTGTAGTCCGGGTCCCAGTCGTAATAATCGTTCTGGTAGTTGCGGCCGCCCGTGATGCCGATGGCGCCGTCGACCAGCAGCAGCTTGCTGTGCATGCGCTGGTTGAGGCGCTTCCAGCAGCAGGCCGCGGCCAGGACATATTGCGGGTAGTTCAGTCGCGCGCGGCCGAGGACCGGGTTGTAGATGCGGATCTCGAAGTCGCGGTGCGCGCCGGCCAGGGCCGCGAGCGTGTCCACGCGCTTGAGCGCCGACAACTGGTCGACGAGCACGCGCACGCGCACGCCGCGGCGCGCGGCGGCGAGGAGCTCCTCGAGGAACAGCTGGCCGGCGTCGTCCTCGTCGAAGATGTAGGTCTGCAGGTCGATCGAGGTCGTCGCGCTGCGGATCAGGTCGATGCGCGCGGCGAGCGCGTCCTGGCCGCGGTCGAGGATCAGCGCGTAGTGGCGCGGCGCGGCGGGCGTGCTTTCGGCGAACGCGCGCGCGCCGAGCTGGTGCAGCGCCGACGGGCGCGCGCAGGCGTCGGGGCGGTCGCATTCGACGGCGTCCGCACGCGCCGCGACGGCGACGGCGAGCGCCTGCGCGCGTTGCGCCTGGCCGAAGGTGCTGCATCCGCCGGCCGCCGCGAGCGCGAGCGCCGCCAGCAGCAGCCGCGGCCCGCGGCTCACGCCGGCGGCTCCGCGCGCAGGCGCACGCGCAGGGTGAAGCGCACCGCGTCGTCGAGCGCGATGCGCCAGCCGCCCATCCCGTAGTCGTCGCGGTCGACGACGCCGGTGGCGACCACGTCGCAGTCGCGGCCGGGCGCGTCGCATTCGGCGGGCAGGACCTGGAACACCTGGCGATGCTGCACGCCGTGCATCCGCAGCACGCCGCCGAGCGGCCCGCCGGTGCGCAGCAGGTCCGGGCCGTAGGCGTCGGAGAGGAATTCGACCTGCGGCCAGCGCTCGGCGTCGAAGAAGCCGCGCCCGCGCGTGTAGCGGGTATAGCCGGGATGGCCGACGATCTCGACGTCGCGCGCCGACAGCACGAGGCGCACGCGATGGCGCTGCTGGCCGAGGTCGTCGACCCAGCCGCGCGGCGTCGGGAAGCGGCCCTGCAGCGACTGGCCCCAGCGCGTCGACAGCGAGAAGCCGACGCGCGAGGCGGCGCTGTCGATTTCCTCCGCCAGCGCCGTCCCGGCGAGGGCGAGCAGCAGCAGCGCCGCAGCGAGCAGCGCGGGGGCTTCGCGCAGGGTCACGGCCACCAGAACGCGGAGAGCGTCGCCGTCCCGGGGTCGATGGCCGCGTCGGCGGGCAGGGTGAGCACGGCGATG
>DASTWT010000259.1:0-10832 GCA_035765815.1 Luteimonas sp.
TGTCGGCGATGCAGACCGAGGGCCGCGGCGAGATCGTCTCCAACCCGCGCATCGTCACCAGCAACCAGAAGGAAGCCCTGATCCGCCAGGGCGACCAGATCGGTTACGTGACCACGACCGGCGGCCAGCAGGGCAACCTGCCGAACGTGCAGTTCAAGGACGCGATCCTGCAGCTGAAGGTCACCCCGACCATCACCGCCGACGGCCGCGTGTTCCTGAACATGGACGTGCAGAAGGATGATCTGTCGGGCTTCGTCCAGACCGGCGTCGGCCAGGTGCCGCAGCTGGCGACGCGCCAGGTCACGACCTCGGTGCTGGTCGACGACGGCCAGACCGTCGTGATCGGCGGCGTGTACGAGTTCAAGGACCAGCAGGACCTGTCGAAGGTGCCGTTCCTCGCCGACCTGCCGGTGATCGGCAACCTGTTCAAGAAGCGCGGCCGCACCAAGAGCAAGGCCGAGCTGCTGATCATGGTGACGCCGAAGGTGATCCGGGTGGCGCAGCGCAGGGACTGAGCCGCCGCGCGCGTCGCCGCGAAGGGGCCTGCGGGCCCCTTCGTGCATTCCGGCACTGAACATTCCGCGCCGGGCGCGGTCAGAATGGACCCGGGCGCGCTCCGCGCCGCCGCGCCGCACCACGCCATGGACACCCCCAGCCCCGACGCTTCCCGCCTCCACGATGCCTTCCGCGAACTGCGCGCGGCGCTCTCGGCGGGGATCGTCGGCCAGGCCGCGCTGGTGGAGCGCCTGCTGGTCGCGTTGCTCGCCGACGGCCACCTGCTCGTGGAAGGCGCGCCCGGCCTGGCCAAGACCACGGCGGTGCGCGCGCTCGCGGCGCGCCTGGACGGCAGCTTCGCGCGCGTGCAGTTCACGCCCGACCTGCTGCCGGCCGACCTGACCGGCACCGAGGTCTGGCGCCCGCAGGATGGCCGCTTCGAATTCCAGCCGGGCCCGATCTTCCACGAGGTGCTCCTCGCCGACGAGATCAACCGTGCGCCGGCGAAGGTGCAGTCGGCGCTGCTCGAGGCGATGGGCGAACGCCAAGTGACCGTCGGGCGGCGCACCTATCCGCTGCCGGCGCTGTTCCTGGTGATGGCGACGCAGAACCCGATCGAGCAGGAAGGCACGTTCCCGCTGCCGGAGGCGCAGCTCGACCGCTTCCTGATGTACGTGCGCATCGGCTATCCCGACGCGCAGGTGGAAGCGGAGATCCTGCGTCTCGCGCGCGAGCGCGCGCTCGCCGGCGGCGGCGAGCCCGCGCCGGTGCGCAGGATGCCGCTCGCCGACGTGTTCGCCGCGCGCGCGGCGGTGCTCGGCCTGCACGTCGCGCCGGAGGTCGAGCGCTACCTGCTCGAGCTGGTGCTCGCCTCGCGCGACGCCGCGCGCTACGACGCCGGCCTCGCGCGCCGCATCGCCTGGGGCGCGAGCCCGCGCGGCTCGATCGCGCTCGAGCGCTGCGCGCGCGCCCACGCCTGGCTCGCCGGCCGCGACTACGTGACGCCCGACGACGTGCGCGCGGTGGCGCCGGACGTGCTCCGCCACCGCATCCTGCCCAGCTACGAGGCCACTGCCGAAGGCTGGGACGGCGGCCGCCTGGTCGCCGCGTTGCTGGACCGCGTGCCGCTGCCCTGAGGCGCGGATGGCCGCAGGGATCGTCCCCACGCTCGCCGAACTGGTCGCCCTGCGCGACGTCGCGCATGCGCGCTCGCCGGCGCGGCGCGGCCGCTTCGGCCCGTCGGGGCAGGCGCAATCGCCGTTGCGCGGCCGCGGCATGGAATACGCCGAATCGCGCGAATACGCGCAGGGCGACGACGCGCGCCACATCGACTGGCGGGTGACCGCGCGCACCGGCCGCGCCCACACCAAGCTGTTCCAGGCCGAACGCGAGCGGCTGACGCTGCTCGTCGCCGACACCGCGCCGGCGCTGTACTTCGGCACGCGCGTGCGTTTCAAGTCCGTGCAGGCCGCGCGCGCCGGCGCGTTTGCGGCCTGGTCGGCGGTGCGCGACGGCGACCGCATCGCCGCGCTGCGCGGCACGGTGCTCGAGCCTCCCGTCGCGCCGGCGGCCGGCGCGCGCGGCGCGCTGCGCGTGCTCGACGCGCTGGTGCGCTGGTACGCCGCGCCGCCCGCGGACGATGCCGGCCTGGACGTGGCGCTGGACCATGCCAGGCGGCTGCTCAAGCCGGGGTCGCGCGTCTGCGTCCTGGCCGACGCGGCGAGCGTGGTCGCTGTGCCGGCGCATCGCTGGACGGCGCTGGCGATGCACAACGAAGTGCGGGTGCGCCTGCTGAGCGATCCGCTGGAGCGCGACCCGCCGGCGGCGCTGCTGCCGTTCAGCGCCGCCCGCCCCGGGGGCGGCGTCCACCGCATCGAGCTCGATCTCGCGTCGCCGGCGCGGCGCAAGCGCTGGGCGACGGCGTTCGACGGGCCGCTGCAGGCGGCGCTGGCGCAGTTGTCCGCGCGCGGGATCCGCGCCGACGTGCTGTCCAGCGAGGCGCAGCCGTGAACCTCGCGCCGGCCGATCCCGGTACTGCTGCAGGTGCGCTGGTGTTGCGCGACATCCACCAGCCACCGCCGCCGCCGTGGTGGCCGCCGGCGCCGGGCTGGTGGCTCCTCGCTGCCGCGGTACTGCTGGCGCTGGGCGCGTGGGCGTGGCGCGCGTGGTGCCGTCGGCGGCGCCATCGCGCGCTGGAACGGTTGTTCGACGCCGGCATCGCCGCGGCCGCGACGCCCGCGGCGCGCATCGCCGCGGCGTCGACGCTGCTGCGCCGCGCGGCGCGCAGCCGCGATCCGGCCGCCGGCGCCTTGCACGGCGATGCGTGGCTCGCCTACCTCGACGCCGGCGCGACCGCGCCGCTGTTCGCCGGCGAAGACGGCGCGCTGCTGCTCGACGGCGGCTTCCGCCGCGACGTGGACGCGGTGCGCGCGGACGCACTGGTCGCCGGCGCCCGGCGCCGCTTCCTCGAATGGATGGCGCGGCGATGAACGGCCTCGGCTGGTCGCTTCCGGGCCTGCAGGCGGCATTCGCGTGGCCCTGGTTGCTGCTGGCGTTGCCGCTGCCGTGGCTGCTGCGCGCGCTGCTGCCGCCGTCGCGGGCGACGCAGGCCGCGCTGCGCGTGCCCTGGGGCGCGCGCCTCGAAGCCGTCGCCGCCGCGCCGGCGGGCCCTGCGCGCGCCGGCGGCGTGCCGTGGCTCGCGTGGCTGGGCTGGGCGCTGCTTTGCGTCGCCGCGGCGCGGCCGCAGCAGCTGGGGCCCCCGGTGGCGCCGCCGCAGGCGAGCCGCGGCATGGTGCTCGCGGTGGACCTGTCGGGCAGCATGGCCGACGAGGACATGGCGCTGTCGGGCGAGCTCGTCGACCGCCTCACCGCGGCCAAGGCGGTGATCGACGACTTCCTCGACCGCCGCAACGGCGACCGCGTCGGCCTGGTGGCGTTCGGAAGCCGCGCGTACGTGCTCGCGCCGATGACCCCGGACCTCGACACCGTGCGCGCGCAGCTGCGCGACAGCGTCGTCGGCCTGGCCGGGCGCGAAACCGCGATCGGCGACGCGATCGCGCTGGCGGTGAAGCGCCTCGCGCGGCAACCGCGCGGCGAGCGCGTGCTCGTGCTGCTCACCGACGGCGTCAACACCACCGGGATGCTGGACCCGCTGAAGGCCGCGGAACTGGCCCGCGACAACGGCGTGCGCATCCACACGATCGCCTTCGGCGGCAGCGGCGGCGGCCTGTCGGTGTTCGGCCTGCCCATCCCCATGCCAGGCGGCGGCGACGACATCGACGAAGCCACCCTGCGCCGGATCGCGGAACTCACCGGCGGCAAGGCGTTCCGCGCGCGCGACACCGCGCAGCTCGCCGGCATCTACGCCGAGATCGATCGGATCGAGCCGATCGCGCACGCGGCCCGGCCGGTGCGGACGCGCATCGAGCGCTACGCCTGGCCGCTGGCGGCCTCGCTGCTGTGCGCGCTGCTGCTGCTCGCGCGGCGCGCGCGGCGGAGGCCGGCATGAACGGCTTCGTTCCCGCGTTCCTGCACGGAGCCTCGCTGCAGGGGTTCCACTGGCTGCGCCCGTGGTGGCTGCTCGCGTTGCCCGCGCTGGCGTGGATGGCCTGGGCATGGCGGCGGCGACACGCCGCCGGCGCGTGGGAAGCCGTGGTGGATCCCGCGCTGCGCGAGCACCTGCTCGAACCGGTGGCGGCGCGCCGCCGCCTGGCGGCGTGGTGGCCGTGGCTCGCCGCCGCGCTCGCGGTCGCCGCGCTCGCGGGTCCGTCGTGGCGACGCGAGGCGCAGCCGCTGTGGGAAGCGAAGGCGCCGCTGCTGGTCGCCTTCGACCTGTCGCCGGCGATGCTCGCCACCGACCTGCCGCCATCGCGCCTCGCGCGCGCCCGCGCCAAGCTGGCGACGTTGCTGCGCGAACGCCGCGGCGGCGAAGTCGGGCTGCTCGTGTATGCGGACGGCGCCTACACCGTCGCGCCGCTGACCGAGGACGCGGCGAATGTCGCCGTCTTCGTCGACGCGCTGGCGCCGGACATCATGCCGGGCGACGCCGGCGAAGCGGACGCCGCGGGAGCGATCGACCGCGCCGCGAGGCTGTTGCGGCAGGCCGGCTTCGCCCGCGGCGACATCCTGCTCGTGTCCGGCAGCGCGATGGGCGCGTCCGTCCCGGCGGCCGCCGCGCGCGCCGCGGCCGGCGGCTATCGCGTCTCGGTGCTGGACGCGGTGCCGCCGTCCGCGAGCGGCGCCGCGCGCGCGGTCGACGCCGGCGTCGTCGCCGCAGCAGGCGGCGGCCGCAGTGCGCGACTCGCGGCGGGCGATGGCGACCTCGCGTCGCTCGGCGTGCTCGACGCCTCCGCGCAGGGCGCGCTCGCGCGCGATCGCGCGGGCGGCGCGGCGTGGCGCGACGGCGGCTACTGGCTGCTGCTGCCGCTGCTCCTGCTCGCCGCATTCGCGTTCCGCCGCAACGGCGCGATCGCGGTGCTGGCGGTGTGCCTGCTGCTGCCGTGGCGACCCGCCGGCGCAGCCGGCATCGACTGGTGGCGCCGCGCCGACCAGCAGGCGCACCAGCGCATGGCGGAGGGCGCGCAGGCCTACCGCGCAGGCGACTATGCGGCCGCCGAGCGCGCGTGGCGCGGCGTGCCGGGGGCCGAGGCCGCGTACGACCGCGGCAACGCGCTCGCGCGCCAGGGCCGGTACGACGAAGCGATCGCCGCCTACGACGAAGCCTTGCGCGCGAAGCCGGGCATGGCCGACGCCATCGCCAACCGCAAGGCGGTGGAGGCCGCGAAGAAGCGCCGCCCGCCTTCGGGGAAGGGCGACCGCCAGGACGCCGGCAACAAGGGGGACCGCAACCAGGACCAGGAGCAGGACCAGGGC
This sequence comes from Luteimonas sp., assembly GCA_035765815.1. GTDB lineage: Bacteria > Pseudomonadota > Gammaproteobacteria > Xanthomonadales > Xanthomonadaceae > Cognatiluteimonas. The sequence continues at coordinate 5,368 of DASTWT010000259.1, forward strand.
GAGGGCAAGCGCGACGCGCAGGCCGATGCCGCGCGCGCGCGCGCGGAACAGGCCGCGCGCGAGCGGGAAGCCGCGCGCCGTGCACGCGCCGGCGACGCCGGGCGCCCGCAGGATGGACGCATGCAGGAAACCCAGGCGCAGCACGAGCAGCGGCTCGCGAACCAGGCGCGCCTGCAGCGCGTGCCCGACGATCCGGGCGGGTTGCTGCGCGAGCGCCTGCGCCTGGAATACGAGCGCCGCCGCGCGAGGGGCGAGGAATGAGCGCCCGCGCCCGCCTCGCTTCGCTCGCGCTCGCATGGCTGCTCGCGGCCGCGCCGGCGGCGCACGCGCAGGCGTTGCGCGCGTGGCTGGATCGCGACCGCGTCGCGCTCGGGGAAACCGCGACCCTGAACATCGAGATCGAGGGCGCGGCGACGGCGGAGCCCGACTATTCGCCGCTGCTCGGCGACTTCGAGGTGACCGGCAACACCAGCAGCCGCAGCCTCGTGAGCGACGCGTCCGGCACGCAGGTGCGGACGCGCTATTCGGTCGACCTGCAACCGCGGCGCGAGGGCGCGCTCGACATCCCGGCGCTGGCCGTGGGCGGGCGGCGCACGCAGCCGCTGACGCTGGTGGTGGCCGCGCCGTCCGCGACGCCCGCGCGCGCGGGCGACGCGGCGTTCGTCGAATCGGAAGCCGACGCGCCGTCGCCCTACGTGCAGCAGGCGGTCGGCTACGTCGTGCGCCTGTACGTCGGCGTGCCGCTGGTCTCGGGCACGCTCGACCAGCCGGATCCCGATGGCGCCTCGCTGCGCCAGGTCGGCGACGACGTGCGCTACCAGCGCGACCTGCAGGGCCGCCATTACACCGTCATCGAGCGCCATTACCTGCTGCTGCCCGAGCGCAGCGGCACGCTGACGATCCCGGGCGCGCGCTTCACCGGCCGCGGCGTCGGCGGCTTCTTCGACGAGGTGTTCGGCGAGGGACAGCGCACGCTCGCGGCGGCCGGCGCGCCGCGGACGCTGTCGGTGCGCGCGATCCCGGCGGCGGCCGCGCAGCCGTGGCTGCCGCTGCAGGCGCTGTCCCTGCGCTGGACGCAGGCGCCGGCGGCCGCGCGCGCCGGGGCGGCCGTGACCGTGACCCTCGAAGCGGCTGCCGACGGCGCCACCGCCGCGCAGCTGCCGGCGCTCGAGCTGCCGCCGGTCGCCGGCGCGCAGGTGTTCCCGGATCCGCCGCAGCGCGACGAAGCCTTCGTGGACGGCCGCCCGCAGGCCACGATCGTGCGCAGCTTCGCGATCGTGCCGGCGAAGCCCGGCACGCTCCGCATCGAGGCGCCGCGGCTGTCCTGGTGGGACGCGCGCGCCGGCGTGCAGCGCGTCGCGACCTTGCCGCCGCTGTCGCTGGACGTCGAGGCGGGTGCCGCGCCCGCTTCGGGCGATGCGGATTCCGGGTCGGGCGCCGGGGCTTCCGTGCCCGCCGCCCCGCCCGCGGCGGACGCCGGCGAACGCGGCTGGATGCGGGTGCCCGGGGTGCAGGGCAGGGTGCGCCCGTGGGCGTTCGCGACCGTGGCGTTCGCGCTGCTGTGGCTCATCACCTTCATGTGGGGCCTGCACCGCCATCCGCATCCGCGGCCGGCGAGCGGGGAAAAGGACCGCGGCGACGGGCGGGGGAAGCCGTCCGTCGCGGCCGTGGGCGGCGCTCGCGCCGCGACCGCGGCACTGCGCCGCGCGCTCGCCGAAGGCACGCTCGGCGACGTCGCCGATGCGCTGCGCGCCGCCGCCCGTCCGCCCGCCGACAGCCTGGACGCGCTGCGCGCGCGCCTGGCCGATCCCGCCCAGCAGGCGGCGGTGGAGGGATTGCAGCGGGCGCTGTGGGGCGGTGGCGACGGCCGTGCCGCGCGCGCGGCGCTGCGTTCGGCGTTCGCCAACGGTCCACGGTGGACGACGCCGCCGGACGCGCCGGCGCGCAGCCCGCTGCCGCCGCTTTATCCCTGAGGCGCCGCGGCCGCGGCCGCATCCGCGGCGAGCGGCAGTTCGCAACGCAGCTGCAGCCGGCCGTCGACGTTCGCGGCCGACAGCTCGCCGCCGTGCGCGCGCGCGATGCGTTGCGCGAGCAGCAGCCGCAGGCCGAGGCCCTCGTCGAAGGGGGCGGACTGGCGATCCTCGAACAGCCCGGCGATTTCGCCGGCGTCCGGCGCGGGTCCCGGCAGCGACGCTTCGATCGCGACCCGGCCGCCGCCGCTGCGCAGGCGCAGCGCGGGCGCGCCGCCGCGCGACAGCGCGTAGTCGATGAGCGTGCGCAGCAGCTGCGTGAGCCGCCGCGGGTCGCCGTCCACGACCGCGACCGCGCCGTCGTCGTCCACCGGCGTGCCGGCGAGGCCGGCGCCGACCAGCGCGTAGTCGAGCAGCAGCGCGGGTTCGGAAGGCTCGCGCGCGCCCAGCAGCCGGTCCTGGCCCGCGCGCGCCCAGTCCTCGAGCTCATCGAGCATGCGCGCGAGCCGGCGCGATTGGCGTTCGAGCATCTGCAGCAGTTCCTGCCGCCGCGCCGGATCGAGGTCGTCGCGCTGCAGCAGGTAACTGGCCGTCTGCAGCGGCGACAGCGGCCCGCGCAGGTCGTGCGCGAGGCGGTCGAGCCAGGGCACGCCGTCGCCGCTCACGCGTCCACCGCGCCGTGGCGTTGCTCGAGTTCGCGGCAGATGGCGTGGATCGCGGCGAGTTCCGGCGGCTTCACCAGGTGGCGGTCGAAGCCCGCGTCGCGGCTGCGGCGACGATCTTCCGGCTGGCCCCAGCCGGTGACCGCGACCAGCAGCACGTCGCGCCCGCCCGGCGAGGCGCGCAGCGCCGCGGCGACGTCGTAGCCGCTGCGGCCCGGCATGCCGACGTCGAGGAACACGGCCTCGGCGGGGAACGCGGCGAAGGTTTCCTCGAACAGCGCCGGATCGTAGAGGGTGCGGACCTGGAAGCCGAGCAGGTCGAGCATCATGGACAGCGTGTCGGCGGCGTCGCGGTTGTCGTCGAGCACGAGCGCGCGCCGGCCGCGCACGCCGCCGCCCGTCGCCGTTGCGCCGGCATCGCGCGCGGGCGCCGCCGGCGCGGCCGTGCCCGCGGGTGCGCGCGGCAGGCGCACCACGAATTCGCTGCCGCGGCCGGGGCCGGCGCTGCGCGCCTCCACGGTGCCGCCGTGCATGCCCACCAGCTGGCGCACGAGGGTCAGGCCGATGCCGAGACCGCCCCCGGCGCGGTCGGCCGCGGCGTGGGCCTGCACGAACATCTCGAAGATGCTGCGCGCCTGCGCCTCGTCCAGGCCGATGCCCTGGTCGCTGACCACGACCTCGATCGCATCGCCGTCGGCGCGCGCGCTCACCGCGATCGGACTGCCGGCGTCGGAGTACTTGGCGGCGTTGTTCAGCAGGTTGGCGAACACCTGCGACAGGCGCGCGGCGTCGCCGTCCAGCACCAGGGCCTCGTCCGGCAGCTCGACGCGCAATTCGTGGCGGCCGTGGCGGAGGACCGGGTGCGCGGTCTCGATCGCAGAATCGAGCACCTCGCGCAGCGTGGTCGGCGTGCGCCGCAGCTCCAGCTTGCCCTGGGTGACGCGGGCGACGTCGAGCAGGTCGTCGATCATCCGCACCAGCAGCGCCAGCTGGCGCTCCATCAGGCCCTGCAGCGGGTCGGCCGCCGCGGCGGTCTCCGAGAGCCGCCGCACGTTCACCGCGTTGAGCAGCGGCGCGAGCGGGTTGCGCAGCTCGTGGGCGAGGGTGGCGAGGAATTCGTCCTTGCGGCGGTCGGCGTCGCGCAGCCGCGCCACGAGCTCAGCGAGCTCGGCGTTGGCGCTGCGCAGCGAGTCGTTGAGGCGGCCGAGTTCGCGCGCCTTCTCGGCCTCCAGCGTGGCGTTGGCGCGGCGCAGTTCGCGGCGCTTGCGGTACAGCTCGGCCAGGACCACGACCTTGCTGCGCAGGATCTCCGGGATCACCGGCACCATCACGTAGTCGACCGCGCCGAGCTTGTAGCCGCGCAGCCGGTCCATGTCGGTGACGTTGACCGCGGTGACGAAGATGATCGGCGTCTTCTCGAAGCGCGGGTGCTGGTGGATCATGTGCGCGGTCTCGAAACCGTCCAGGCCCGGCATGTTCACGTCGAGCAGGATGACCGCGTACTCGTCCTCCATCAGCAGCTTCAGCGCTTCCTCGCCCGACGACGCCTCGACCAGGCGCTCGCCGAGCGGCTCGAGGATCGCGCGGTACGTCAGCAACCGACCCGGCTGGTCGTCGACCAGCAGGATGTTGACCGGCGCGGCGTCGATCGCCGGGTCGTTCGCGGTCAGCGGTGCAGCCACTGGCGGAGCACTCCGAGCAGCTGGTCGGTGACGACGGGCTTGGCCAGGTAGTCGGAAGCGCCCGCTTCCAGGCACTTCTCGCGGTCGCCCTTCATCGCCTTCGCGGTGAGGGCGACGATCGGCAGCGCCCGCGAGTCGGGATCCTCGCGGATCGCGCGCATCGTGTCGTAGCCGTCCATGCCCGGCATCATGATGTCCATGAGCACCAGGTCGATGGCGTCGTCGCCCGCGACCTTCTCGATCGCCTCCTGGCCGGTGCCGGCGGTGACGACCTCCATGCCGTGGCGCTCGAGCACGCTCGACAGCGCGAAGATATTGCGCACGTCGTCGTCCACGATCAGCACGCGCTTGTCGCGCAGCGTCTCGTCGGACTCGTGCAGGCGCTGGACCATGCGCCGCTTGGCCGGCGGCAGGTCCGCGACGACGCGATGCAGGAACAGCGCCGTCTCGTCGAGCAGGCGCTCGGGCGACTCCACGCCCTTGATCACCACGGACTTCGCCGCCTTCTTCAGCTTGCGGTCCTCCTCGGCGGTGAGCTCCTTGCCCGTGAACACCACGATCGGCAGGTCCTGCAGCTGCGGCAGTTCCTGGATGCGGTCGAGCAGCTCGAAGCCGGTCATGTCCGGCAGGCGCAGGTCGAGCACGGCGCAGTCGTAGCCGCCTTCGCGCAGCGCGGCGAGGGCCTCGGCGCCGCTGCCGGCGGTGTCGATGGCGACGTCGTCGTTGCGGATCAGCTCCTCGATGCTCATGCGCTCGGCGTCGTCGTCCTCGACCACGAGCAGCTTCTTGACCCGCGGCAGCGTGTATTCCTTGATCCGCTGCAGGGCCGCGGCGATGCTCTCGTTGTCCGCGGGCTTGGCGAGGTAGGAGAAGGCGCCGCGCTCGATGCTGTGGTGGCGCTCCTCCTCGACCGTGACCACCTGCACCGGGATGTGGCGCGTGGCCGGGTCCTGCTTGAGCCGCGCGAGCACGGTCCAGCCGAGCATGTCGGGCAGGAAGATGTCGAGCGTCACCGCGCTCGGCCGGTATTCGCGCACCAGCCGCAGGGCGTCCGCGCCGCGTCCGGCCACGAGCACCTTGAAGCCCAGCGAGCGCGCGTGGTCGCGCAGCACGGCGGCGTAGCGCGCGTCGTCCTCGACCACCAGCAGCGA
>DASTWT010000260.1:0-2077 GCA_035765815.1 Luteimonas sp.
CGGTGGCCACGCGGACGCCCGCGCAGGCCACCTTCCGGTGCTCTACGACGAGGTCATGGAAGGCCTCGCGGTGAAGGCGGAAGGAACGTACCTGGATGGCACGTTCGGGCGCGGCGGACACGCGCGCGGCGTGCTCGCGGAGCTCGGGCCCGGAGGGCGGCTGCTGCTGATGGACAAGGACCCCGAAGCGATCGCCAGCGCCGAACGCGAGTTCGGCGGCGACCCGCGCGTTTCGATCTTCCGCGGCAGCTTCGCGGAACTCGCGCGCTGGGATGCGACCGCCGCGGGCCTGGACGGCGTGCTGCTCGACCTCGGCGTGTCCTCGCCCCAACTCGACGTCGCCGAACGCGGCTTCTCGTTCGCGAAGGACGGCCCGCTCGACATGCGCATGGATCCCGAGCGCGGCGAGAGCGCGGCGCAATGGCTCGCGCACGCGGGCGAAAAGGAGATCGCGGACGTGCTGTGGACGCTGGGCGAGGAGCGCATGTCGCGCCGCATCGCCCGCGCCGTCGTCGCCACCCGCGCGCAGAGGCCGCTGGAGCGGACGTCGCAGCTCGCGGACCTGGTGGCGTCCGTCGTTCCCCGCGGCAAGGACCGCAGCCATCCCGCGACCCGCAGCTTCCAGGCGATCCGCATCCACGTGAACCGCGAGCTGGGCGACCTCGAGGACGGCCTGGAGGCCGCCTTCCTGCGCCTGAAGCCCGGCGGCCGATTGGCCGTGATCAGCTTCCATTCGCTCGAGGACCGGATCGTCAAGCGCTTCATGGCCGCGCGCGCCAAGGCGCCGCCGGCGAACCGCCGCCTGCCGGAAACGCAGGCGTTCGTGCCGACGCTGCGCCTGGTGGGCGATGCGCGCAAGGCCGGCGAACGCGAGCTCGCGGCGAACCCCCGCTCGCGCAGCGCGGTGCTGCGCGTGGCGGAGCGCATCCCGGCCGACCGACGCCCGGAGGCCGCGTGACCCTGCGCATCGTGCTCGCGCTGGTGGTGATCGCCGACGTGCTCAGCGCGATCGGCATCGTCTTCGCGCGCCATGAGCACCGCCAGTTGTTCATCGAGCTCACGCGCCTGGAAAAGTCGCGCGACGACCTCAACATCGAATTCGGCCGCCTGCAGCTCGAGCAGGCGACGTGGGCGGAGAGCAACCGCATCGACCAGGTCGCGCGTACGCGCCTGGGCATGGTGTTCCCCGAAACCCGCGACATCGTGCTGGTGCGCCCGTGAACGCGCGCGGCGCCCCCCGTTCCGCCCGCCCGGGCAAGCCGAAGCCGGCGCGCGACCGGCAGGCCCGCGGCTTCGGCCTGCGCGCGCGGCTGGCCCTGGTCGCCGGCACGCTGGGCCTGTGCTCGCTCGCGCTGGTCGGCCGCGCGGTGGACCTGCAGCTGGTCGACAACGACTTCTACCGCCAGCAGGGCGACGCGCGCTTCGTGCGCGAGATCCCCATCCCGACCTCGCGCGGCATGATCACCGACCGCAACGGCGAGCCGCTGGCGGTGTCGTCGCCGGTCGAATCGATCTGGGGCAACCCGCAGGAACTGCTGCGCAATCCCGACCGTTTGCCGCAACTGGCGCAGGCGCTGGGCCTGCCGCTCGACCAGCTCACGCGCAAGCTCGGCCAGCGCAGCGACAAGGAATTCGTCTACCTCAAGCGCCGCATCAATCCGGACGAGGCGAAGGCCATCCTCGCGCTCGACATCCCGGGCGTGTCGTCGCAGCGCGAATTCCGCCGCTTCTATCCGCAGGGCGAAGTGCTGTCGCAGGTGCTGGGCTTCACCAACATCGACGACCGCGGCCAGGAAGGCATCGAGCTCGCGTTCGACGACTGGTTGCGCGGCACGCCCGGCATCCAGAAGGTGATCCGCGACCGCCGCGGCCGCATCGTCGAGAACGTGGACCTGGTGCGTCCCGCCGCGCCCGGCCACGACCTCACGCTGTCGATCGACCGGCGCATCCAGTACCTCACGTACCGCGAGCTGAAGCGCGCGCTGCTCGAGACCGGCGCCAGCAGCGCATCCGCGGTCGTGCTCGACATCGCCACCGGCGAAGTGCTGGCGATGGCGAACCTGCCGACCTTCAACCC
>DASTWT010000261.1:0-6637 GCA_035765815.1 Luteimonas sp.
GCGCCGATGACGCGCTCGCAGCTCGTGCGCTACAAGCTGCTGCGCTCGCAGCTCGCGATCCTGGTCTCGTCGATCCTGCTGACGGTGGTGCTGCGGCGCGGCGGCGCGTTCGGCGGCAGCCCGTGGCTGCACGCGATCGGCTGGTGGATCGTGCTCTCGACGGTGCGCATGCACTACATCGGCGCGTCCTTCACCCACGACCGCATCCGCGGCGACGGCGGGCGCTGGGCCTGGCTGCGCAACATCGCGACGGCCGCCGTGGTGGTTGCGGCGGCGGTCGCGCTGTTGTGGTGGGTGCGCACGCACGTGCCGCCGCCGCGCGCCGATGCGCTGCTGCCCTGGGCGCAGCAGGTGCTCGAGGTGCCGGCGCTGGCGTGGGTGCTGTGGCCGCTGAAGCAGGTGGTCGCGCCGATGCTCGCGCCCGACGCCGCGGCGTTCTGGCGCGCGGTGCCGTGGGCGCTGGCGGTGATGGCGCTGCACTTCGCCTGGATCGTGCGTTCGGACGCCAGCTTCGAGGAAGCGGCGATCTCGCACGCGCAGCGCCAGGCGCAAAGGATCGCCGCGCGGCGCGACGGCCGCTGGCGTTCCGACGCGCCGCGCAAGGCGCGGCCGGCGCCGTTCCGGCTCGCGGGCACGGGCTTCGCGCCGGTGGCGATGCTGTGGCGCAACCTCATCGCGCTGGGCACGACGCGCCTGCGCGCCTATGCCGCGATTCCGCTGGTCGTGCTGGCCGGCGAAGCATGGATCGCCAACGACCCGAACCTGCGGGCGCTGCTCAAGGTGTTCTTCGGGCTCGGCCTGGGCGCGGCCGGCTGGCTGCTCGTGGTCGGGCCGATGTTCGTGCAGCGCTCGCTGCACCGCGTGCTCGGGCACATGGACACGCTGAAGTCGGCGCCGCTGCCGGGTTGGCAGCTGGCGCTGGGGGAACTGCTCGCGCCGATGCTGCTGCTGGCGGCGGCCGAATGGCTGTTGCTGGCGATGGCGTTGTTCGCGGTGCTGCTGGGGGGCGCGCAGTTCCTGCCGGCGGGGACCGCGATCGCGGGCGCGATGGGCGCGGCGCTGCTGGTGCTGCCGCTGTGCGGCCTGCTGCTGTGCCTGCCGTTCGCCGGCGTGCTGCTGTTCCCGGCCTGGGCCGGGCGCCCGCGCGGCGGCGGCGGCGTCGAGGTGATGGGGCAGCGGTTGATCTTCTTCGGCGGCTACATGCTGGTGCTCGCGGTGTCGCTGCTGCCGGCGGCGATCGTCGGCGGCATCGTGGCCGCGGGCGTCTACTGGGCCGCGGGCCCGATGGCGGCGCTGCCGGTGTTCGGCGCGATCGCCGCGGCCGTGGTCGCCGGCGAGCTCACGATCGCCGTGCGCTGGCTGGGGCGCCGGATCGAGCGCTACGACCTGTCGCAGGAGCAGGACTGACCGCGCGCCCCGGCCCGGGCCGCACCGCGCGCAGCATGTCGGTGGCGACGCGGCCCCGGCCGCTTTCCTTGGCCACGTAGCACATCCGGTCCGCGGCCTCGATGACGTCTTCCGCCTCGAGGCCTTCGCCGCTGAACTCGATCAGGCCGGCGCTGGCGCCGAGCCGGTAGCCGAAACCCTGCCACGCGAAGCGGAACTGCTCGACCGATTCGATGAGCTTGCGCGCCACCGAGCCGGCCTGCTCGACGTCGGTGTTCTCCAGCAGCACCGCGAACTCGTCGCCGCCGATGCGCGAGAGCGTGTCGCCCTCGCGCAGCTGCCGGCGCAGCGCCATCGCCAGCTGCCGCAGCAGTTCGTCGCCGGCGACGTGGCCGCCGCTGTCGTTGACCGCCTTGAAACGGTCGAGGTCGAGGTAGATAAGCGCGTGGCGGCAACCGAGGCGGCCGGCGCTGTCGAGCGCGCGCTGCAGCCGCGCTTCCAGCACGCGGCGATTGAGCAGGCCGGTCAGCGGGTCGTGGTTGGCGTGCCAGGACAGCTCGCGCGCCAGGCGCGTCGCCGCCGTGACGTTGCGAAAGGTGAGGATGTAGCCGAGCGGATGGTGGCCTTCGTCCTGGATCTCGGCCACCGCGCCGTCGACCAGGATCACGTGCCCGTCGCGGCGCACGAGCGACATCACGTCGTCGCGGTTGCGGAAGCCGGCGCGCAGCGGATCGACGCCGATGCCGCCCGCGTCGACCAGGCGCACGACCTCGGAGATGTTGCGCGCGATCGCTTCGGCGCCGGTCCAGCCGGTGAGGTGCGTGGCGACCGGATTGAGGCTGGTGATGCGGCCTTCCAGGTCGGTGACCGCGACGCCGTCGGCGATCGCGGCGAGCGCGCCGTTCGCGCGCTGCAGGGCGTCGCGCAGCGCTGCGCTCTCGCGACGGGCGTCGGCGAGGGCGTCGACCGGGTCGCTGGCGCCCGGCCCCGCCTGCGGCGGAGGCAGCTCGTGGGGGAGCATGGCGAGCACGCTATGGGCGGGATCGGTAAGGACGAGTGAGCGTCGCCGCCGGTTTGCACGGATTCGGCGTGACGTCGATCGCAAATCGCGACTCCAACCGGCGGCGGCTCAGCCCGGCCTCGCCGCGGTGGCCTGGCGCAGGAGCAGATCCTCCGGCGGCGCCGCGCGCGGCGAGGGCTCCGCCGCGGCGCCGCCGGTCCCTGTCTTCGGGCGCGCCCGGATCGCGCCGCCGTCGAGCGCCTCGCGGAAGTTCGCGCCGACCTGGATGTCCATCGGCGTGCCGGCCGCGGTGGTGCGAACCGGCGCCGCCGCATGCGCGGGGGCGTCGGACTGGCGCTGCAACGCGCGGATCATCACCGCCATGACCCTGCCGAACGCGCTGCGCGGCGCGTCCTCCAGCGGCGGCGCCGGCAACGCCGTGTCGACCGCCGCGGCAGGTGCGTCCGGGGCGTGCCCGGCGATCGCCTGCGCCCGCGCCTGTGCGAAGCACGCGCCAGGCGCGGCGAGCGCGGCGGCCAGCAGCAGGACGGTTGAAGCACGGCGCATCGTCGGGTCCCTGTCGGATGCGTCCTCGCATCCTTCGCCGGAAGGCTAGCGGGTCGCGCGTCCGAAGCCGCGTGAAAGCCGCCGCGCCGCGCTGAACGGGCGCTGACATCGCGCGCACGGACGCCTTTCTTCGCGCAAAAAAAAGACGGCCCCGTGAAGGGGCCGTCGAAGTCCTGCGCAATCCCTCCCGGGATCAGTAGCCGAGCACCTGCATGATCAGGCCGGTGGCGACCTGCACCAGCAGGTAGCGGTCGTCGCCGTACGGGCGCACCCAGCGGTAACCGTACGGCGGCGGCGCGAGGCCGTAGGCGCGGTAGTCGGTCACGTAATAGCGCGGCTGCAGGTACACGACCGGCACGCGGCCGCCGCGCTTGTACCAGCCCAGGTGGCGGCCGTTGTCGTGGCGGACGATGACCGGGCGGCGGTCGTGCTGCACGATGACGACGGGGCGGCGATCGTGCTGGCCGCGGTAATACTTGCCGCGGTCATGGTCGTTGCGGTCGTGGCCGCCGTGGCGATGGTCCTGCGACCAGCGCTGCGGCTGCGGCTGCGGCTGCGGCGAAGGGGAAGCGAACGCCAGCGCCGGCGACAGCGCGAGGGCGATGGAAGCGGCGAGCAGAAGGCGTTTCATTGCGGTCTCCTTGGATCGAGCATGCCCCGTTGGGCACGATCCGATGCTAGGACCGCTTCGATGAAGGGCTGCCCAATCCCGCGGGACGCCGCAGCGTCCATTCAGGCGACGCGAAGCTCCCGTTCATGCGCGTCGCGCGGATCGCGCGCCGCGCCGGCGATGCGTCAGGCCCCGACGCGCCGGCGCTCGGCGTCGATGTCGTGCACGGCGCGCACCTCGATGCAGCCGGTCGCCGCCCACGGGAACTCCGACGCGATGCGCACGGCCTCGTCCATGTCAGCGGCCTCGATGAGGTTGAAGCCGCCGAGCAGTTCCCGCGTCTCGGCGAAGGGGCCGTCGGTGACGGAGGTCCTGCCGCCGCGGATGCGCACCGACTTCGCGCCGGCCGCCGGTTCCAGCTGCTGCGACTGCAGCAGCTTGCCCTGCGCGCGCAGCTCGTCGGCGTGCACGAAGCAATCGTGCATCATCGTGTCGTAGCGGCCTTCGGGCAGCGCCCCGGCCATCTCGGCGTCGTTGTAGACCAGCAGCAGGAATTGCATCCATCGGCTCCGGGCGCGGGCGGGCCCCGATTATGCCCCGCGCGTGTCGATTCCGCGGGCCCCCGCCCGTCGTACCGGTATCGCCCGCCCAGGAGCCTGCGATGCCGTCGCCGCCGGTCCGGGATGCTCTAATGGCCGCATGGCCACGATCGAACGCGGCGGCCCGGCGGCCGCCCCCCGCGACGTGCGCGCGAGCGTCGAGGGCGCCTGGCGTGCCGAGTCCGCGCGCGTGGTCGCGGTGCTGGTGCGGATGCTGCGCGACGTCGACCTCGCCGAGGAACTCGCGCAGGACGCGCTGGTCGCGGCGCTGGAGAAGTGGCCGCGCGACGGCGTCCCCGACAACCCGGGGGCGTGGCTGATGGCGGCCGCGAAGAACCGCGGCATCGACCACCTGCGCCGCAACAAGCTGCTGCAGCGCAAGCACGAGGAACTCGCGTTCGAGCTGGAGTCGGCGCACGAGGACGCGCCGCGCCCCGAGGACGACGCCGACGACGCGATCGGCGACGACCTGCTGCGGCTGGTGTTCATCGCCTGCCACCCGAAGCTGTCGCGCGAGGCCCAGGTGGCGCTGACGCTGCGCCTGCTCGGCGGCCTCACCATCGACGAGATCGCGCGCGCGTTCCTGGTGCCGGAGCCGACGATCGCGCAGCGCATCGTCCGCGCCAAGCGCACGCTGGGCGAATCCGACGCCGCATTCGAGGAGCCGCGCGCGGTCGACCTGCGCGCGCGCCTGGACCCGGTGCTGGCGGTGCTGTACCTCGTGTTCAACGAAGGCTACGCGGCGACGGCCGGCGACGACTGGATCCGCCCGCAGCTGTGCGCGGAGGCGCTGCGGCTCGGCCGCCTGGTCGCGGGGCTGGTGCCGGGCGAAGCCGAAGCGCAGGGGTTGCTCGCGCTGATGGCGTTGCAGGCCTCGCGGCTGCAGGCGCGCGTGGCGGAAGACGGTACGCCGATCCTGCTCGCCGACCAGGACCGGGCGCGCTGGGACCGCGCGCTGGTCGCCGAGGGCCTCGCCTCGCTGGCGCGCGCGCAAGCGCTCGACGCGGGCGGGCCCTACGCGTTGCAGGCCGCGATCGCGGCCTGCCATGCGCGCGCCGGATCCACGGAGGAGACCGACTGGGCGCGGATCGCATCGCTGTATGCGGCCCTCGCGCAGGCGGCGCCATCGCCGGTGGTCGAGCTCAACCGAGCGGTCGCGGTGTCCATGGCCGACGGCCCTGCCGCGGGGCTCGCGATCGTCGATGCGATCGCGGATGCGCCGGCGCTGAAGCAGTACCACCTGCTGCCCGCGGTGCGCGGCGACCTGCTGGAGAAGCTGGGGCGCGGGGCCGAGGCGCGGGCGGAATTCGAACGCGCGGCGGGGATGGCGCGCAACGCGCGCGAGCGCGACCTGCTGCTGGCGCGCGCAAAAAAAAGGGGACGGAGGTAGTTAATTTCGGGACAGGGCATTGTCCGAACGCCCTGTCCCGAAATTAACTACCTCCGTCCCCTTTTTACTTCGCGGCGTCCAGGAAGTAGGGCTCGACCTTGCCCTTGAGCTTCATGGTCATCGGGTTGCCGCGGCGATCGAGCGACTTGCCGGCGACGACGCGGATCCAGCCCTCGCTGATGCAGTATTCCTCGACGTTGGTGCGCTCGACGCCGTTGAAGACGATGCCCACGCCGCGCTCCAGCAGGGGAGCGTCGTGGAAGGGGCTGCGCGGGTCGAGCGAGAGGCGGTCGGGGAGGGTGTCGGTCATGGCGCGATTCTAGCGCATCGGGGGTTCACGCCCGGCGCCCGGGCCGCCGCGTAGGATCGGGCGCCGATGCACGAGGACGCGCACCGCGAGCACGAGCAGAGCGCCGCCCGGGTCGCGCGGGTCGCGCCGGCCGACACCCTCAGCCCCGCGCGACGCTACGGCGACCTGTTCGTCGCCGTGCAGTCCTCGCGCGTCTTCGCCGACAGCAAGACCTTCGTCGATTGCGTGCCGTTGCGCGATCCCGGGGCGATCCTGGACGAATACCGCGCGACCCGAGACGCGCCGGGCTTCGACCTCGCGCGCTTCGTGCACGCCAACTTCCGCGCCGAACAGCCGCCGGACAGCCACTACGTCTCCGATCCCGACCAGCCGCTGACCGCGCACATCGACGGCCTGTGGGACGTGCTGACCCGCCATCCGCACGCGCATCCCGCGTGTTCCTCGCTGCTGCCGCTGCCGCAGCCCTACGTGGTGCCCGGCGGGCGCTTCGGCGAGATGTACTACTGGGACTCGTACTTCACGATGCTCGGCCTGTCCGAGAGCGGGCGCAGCGACCTGCTGCGCTGCATGGCCGACAATTTCGCCTGGCTGATCGACCACTACGGCCACGTGCCCAACGGCAACCGCAGCTACTACCTCAGCCGCTCGCAGCCGCCGGTGTTCTCGCTGATGGTGGAACTGTTCGAGCAGCACGGTCTGTGCCAGGCGCTGAAATACCTGCCGCAGCTGCGCCGCGAATATGCGTGGTGGATGGACGGTGCCGAGGCGCTGCGTC
>DASTWT010000262.1:0-2094 GCA_035765815.1 Luteimonas sp.
CCTCGCGGTCGCCTTCTACGTCGTCTGGGAACGCAAGCTGATCGGCTGGATGCACGTGCGCCACGGGCCGATGTACGTCGGCATGGGCGTGCTGCAGGCCTTCGCCGACGTGTTCAAGCTGCTGTTCAAGGAAGTCATCCATCCGTCCGCCGCGCACGGCGCGCTGTACGTGATCGCGCCGCTGGTCGCGCTGGTGCCGGCGTTCGCGGCGTGGGCGGTGGTGCCGTTCGACGCGCAGGCCGTGCTGTCGAACGCCAACGCCGGCCTGCTCTACCTGCTCGCGATGACCTCGCTGGGCGTGTACGGCGTGATCGTGGCCGGCTGGGCCTCCAACTCGAAGTACGCGTTCCTGGGCGCGATGCGCGCCTCGGCGCAGATGATCAGCTACGAGATCGCGATGGGCTTCGCCATCGTCGGCGTGCTGATCGCCGCGGGCAGCCTGAACCTGAGCGACATCGTGATGGCGCAGTCCGGCAACGCCGGCTTCCTCGAGTGGTTCTGGCTGCCGCTGCTGCCGCTGTTCGTCGTGTACTTCGTGTCCGGCGTGGCCGAGACCAACCGCGCGCCCTTCGACGTCGTCGAGGGCGAGTCGGAAATCGTGGCCGGCCACATGGTCGAATACTCGGGCTCGCAGTTCGCGCTGTTCTTCCTGGCCGAATACGCGAACATGCTGCTGGTCAGCTTCCTGACCGCCACGTTCTTCCTCGGCGGCTGGCTGTCGCCGATCCCGGCCGCGTGGATCCCGCAGGGCATCCCGCTGCTGTCGACGCTGCTCGGCGGCGGCTGGTGGTGGCTGTTCGCCAAGGTGTTCTTCTTCGCCAGCGCCTTCATCTGGTTCCGCGCGACCTTCCCGCGCTACCGCTACGACCAGATCATGCGGCTCGGCTGGAAGGTGTTCATCCCGGTGACCCTGGGCTGGATCTTCGTGACCGCGCTGATGGCGTACTACGGTGTGTTCGAGGTGGGTGCCTGATGGCCAGGTTGCTTGCGTGGTTCAAGGGGCTGCTGCTGATCGAGCTGCTGCAGGGCATGTGGTTGACCCTGAAGTACCTCTTCCGCCCGAAGTACACGCTGATGTACCCGATGGAGAAGACGCCGCAGTCGCCGCGCTTCCGCGGGCTGCACGCGCTGCGCCGGTACCCGAACGGCGAGGAGCGCTGCATCGCGTGCAAGCTGTGCGAGGCGGTGTGCCCGGCGCTGGCGATCACGATCGACTCGGAGCAGCGCGCCGACGGCACCCGTCGCACGACGCGCTACGACATCGACCTGTTCAAGTGCATCTACTGCGGCTTCTGCGAGGAATCCTGCCCGGTCGACTCGATCGTGGAGACCCACGTGCTCGAGTACCACTTCGAGAACCGCGGCGAGAACATCGTCACCAAGCCGCAGCTGCTGGCCCTGGGCGACCGCCTCGAGGCCGAGATCGCCGAACGCCGCGCGGCCGACGCGCCGTTCCGCTGACCGCGCGCCCGACGACCAGCCCGAGGATCACATGGACTTCTCCCTGATCGCCTTCTACCTCTTCGCCGCCGCGGCCGTGCTGTCCGCCGTCGCGGTGATCGGCGCCCGCAACCCGGTGCATTCGGCGCTGTTCCTGGTGCTGACCTTCTTCACCGTCGCCTGCACCTGGATCCTGGCCGGCGCGGAATTCCTCGGCCTGGCGCTGGTGCTCGTGTACGTGGGCGCGGTGATGGTGCTGTTCCTGTTCGTGGTGATGATGCTGGACGTGGACGTCGCGCGCATGCGCGAGGGTTACGTGCGCTACCTGCCCGTCGGCCTCGTGGTCGCGGTCGTGATGCTCGCCGAGATGCTGGCGCTGATCGGCGTGCGTTCGCGCGCGGCCGAGCCGTTCGCCGGCAACGCCGCCGCGGCGGCCGCGGGCGAGGGCAACACCACCTGGCTCGCGCATGCGCTGTTCACCGATTTCCTGCTGCCGTTCGAGGTCGCCGCGGTGATCCTGACCGTGGCGGTGATCGCGGCGGTGATGCTGACCCTGCGCCGCCGCGTCGGCGCCAAGCACCAGGATCCGCTGGACCAGGCGCGCGTGCGCGCCGCCGACCGCGTGCGCCTGGTGCGCATGGAGGCCGTGCGCCC
>DASTWT010000263.1:0-31385 GCA_035765815.1 Luteimonas sp.
GCTGATCGGCTTCTCAGGCAGCCCCTGGACGCTCGCCTGCTACATGGTCGAGGGCGGCGGCAGCGACAACTATTCGCGCATCAAGGCGATGGCGCTGAACGACCCGAAGGCGCTGCACGCGCTGCTGTCGGTCAACACCGACGCGGTGATCGCCTATCTCTCCGCGCAGCGCGCGGCCGGCGCGCAGGCGCTGCAGGTGTTCGACACCTGGGGCGGCGTGCTGTCGCCGGCGATGTACCGCGAATTCTCGCTCCCCTACCTCACGCGCATCGCGCGCGAACTGAAGCGAGGCGACGATGCGGAGCGTACGCCGCTGATCCTGTTCGGCAAGGGCAACGCGCCCTACCTCGAAGAACTCGCGGCCAGCGGCTGCGAAGGCGTCGGCGTCGACTGGACGATCGCGCTGGAAGACGCCGCGCGCCGCACCGCCGGCAAGGTCGCGCTGCAGGGCAACCTCGACCCGGCGATGCTGTACGGCTCGCCCGACGCGATCCGCGCGCAGGTGCGGATCGCGCTCGACAGCTACGCCGCCGGCAACGGCGGCTCGCGTGAGGGCCACGTGTTCAACCTCGGCCACGGCCTGTCGCCCGACATGTCGCCAGAGCACGTCGGCGCCCTGGTCGACGCCGTGCACGCGCTCTCCGCCCGCTGAGCGACCAGCGCCCGCAAATCGGCCGCCCGGGAAGGCGGCCTCAAGGCGAGGCCGCGTTGCCTCCGCCGTCCGTGCAGGTCAGCGCCTGCGCCACGCCCGCCAGCAGGTTGTCCCTGGTGATCACTCCGGCCCCGTCGGGGCCGTAGAGGCACGCGATCCCCACGGCATCGCCGGTGCCGACCACGAGATTGTCGCGCACGGTCACGGCATCGGGATCGATCAGCAGGATCCCCGAGACGCTCATGCCGGGAGCGGGATCGGATGCATTGGCCAGGCGCACGCGATTGCCCTGCACGACGCTGCCGAAGCCGCCGCTCACGATCCCTTCGATGTAGCGCTGCCCGGGGTCCATCGCGAAGCCGACCACGTCGTTGTCCAAGATGTCGACGCTGCCGTAGGCCTGGATGCCGCGGGCTTCGCCGTCCGGGCCGCCGCCCGTGCGCGTCACGCGGTTCCGGCGGATGCTGCCGTTGTCGCCCGAGATGGCGATGCCGTTCCTGCCCGCCTCGATGACCCGGTTGTCGGCGACTACGCCCTCGTTCCCGATCACCCAGATGCCGTCGGAGTACCCGCGCACGGTGCAGTTGCGGACCGTGACGCGGTCGTGCGGCAGATTGCCGTACATGAAGACGCCTTCCGTGAGGACGTTGTCGGCCTGGCGGCCGTCGACCTGGAAACCCTTGCAGTCCAGGATCGCGTCGTCCGCATCCACGAGGATGCCGTACCAGTCGCTGGCCGCGCTGTGGAGGTCCTTCCTCAGGCACCAGGTGCCAGGCGCGCTGATCGTCGCCGGCAGCGCATCGATGTAGCCGGTGCAGCCGTCGAAGCTTTCGGCCGCCTGCGCGCGCGCCGGAAACCACAGCGCCGCCCCCAGGATCGCGATCGCCAGGATCCTGGCCAGCCCCGTCGAGGCGCGCACGGTCAGTTGTCGCCGACGTTGCCGCCGGAGTCCCCGCACGCGGCGATGCCGGTGCCGAACCCGAGCGTGACGTTGCCGCGGACGCGGCCCCTGTCGGTCGAGCAGCGGATGCCGATGCTCCCGGCGCCGTCGTCGCCGACCACGTTGTTGCCGTCCACGACGACGCGCCCGGAATCGACGTTGTCGATGCCCCGCACGACGCCGCTGCCGCCGGCCACGAGGCCGCGGATGCGGTTGCCGGCGATGGTCCCGCCGTCGTTGAAGCGGGTGTAGATGCCGTACGCGCTGCCGACGCCGCTGGTGGCGCCGGCGACGCCCGAAACCGTGTTGTCGATGATGTCGACGGACATGCGCGCCGCGATGCCCTCGGCGATGGCGTCCGCGGCCACGGTGGATGCGCCGGTGTCGATCACGTCGTTGCGGCGCACCGTCGAGCCGTCGCCGGCGACGTAGACCGCCATGTGCGTGTTGCCGCTGAAACGGTTGTCCTCGACCACGTGCATGCCGCCGTCGTCGCCGCTCAACCGCAGCCCGTACTCGAATCCGCGGACCTCGCAATGCCGGACCGTGATGTTGTGCCGGTCGGATCCGTAGATGCCGTCGGCGATCGTGCCCGCGCCGCCGTACGAGCCATCGAGCGTGTTGCCGTTGCAGTCGAGGGTGACGTCGTCGGCCTTGATCCAGACCGCGATGCCGCTGGCCCGCTTCAGGACCAGGTCCTTGCGCAGGCACCACGTCCCCGGCGCCGTGATCGACGCGGGCAGCGCGTCGATGAAACCCGTGCAGCTGTCGTAGCTCTCGCCCGCGAGGGCGCTCCCCGTCCAGCCGGCGCAGAACAGCAGCGCCAGCATGGCGCAATTCCCGTGGCGCATCCCAGGCCTCCCCAGCCCATCCGATGGACCGCCATCATCACCGGCCCCTCGCCCGGCCGGCAAGCCCCTTCCGTTGCATGCGGGCGCGGGGACGCCTACGCTCGCGGCCGGGGGTGCCGCCATGCTCAAGATCCTGCTGCTGACCGGGACGCTGTTCGCCGCTTCCGCGTTCGTGCCCGCCGCCGCCCAGTCGGGCGCGCCGCCGGCGTCCTACCTCGACAACACGCCTTCCGGCAGCCGCGGCGACGACGACGTCCTGTCCGGCGGCGTGCGCATGATCCCGATCCACACGCCGTCCGGCGACTTCCGCGTCTGGACCAAGCGCGTCGGGAACAACCCGAAGCTCAAGGTGCTGCTGCTGCACGGCGGCCCCGGCGCGACCCACGAATACTTCGAGGCCTTCGACAGTTGGTTCCCCGGCGCCGGCATCGAGTACTACTACTACGACCAGCTCGGTTCGGCCTACAGCGACCAGCCGGCGGACATGGCGCCGCTGCTCTCGGTCGACCGCTACGTCGACGAAGTCGAGCAGGTGCGGCAGGCGCTGCACCTCGACCGGGACGACTTCTGCCTGCTCGGCCACTCCTGGGGCGGCATCCTCGCGATGGAGTACGCGTTGAAGTACCAGCAGCACCTCAAGTGCCTGGTCGTCTCGAACATGATGTCGAGCATCCCCGAGTACAACCGCTACGCGCACGAAACGCTGATGCCGGCGATGGACCAGGCGGCGCTGAAGGAGATCCTCGCGCTCGAGGCGGCGAAGAAGTACGACGACCCGCGCTACGAGACGCTGCTGCAGCCGTTCTACGAGGACCACATCCTGCACATGCCGATGGCGCAGTGGCCGGAGCCGGTGCTGCGCTCGTTCGCGCACCTGAACAAGGCGGTGTACGTGCCGATGCAGGGTCCGAGCGAGATGGGCGCGAGCGGCATCCTCGGGCAATGGGACCGCACCGCCGACCTGCACCGCATCACCGTGCCGACGCTCGTCATCGGCGCGGGCCACGACACGATGGAGCCGGCGTTCATGGAGAAGATGTCGAAGCTGTTCCCCGACGGCCACTACCTGTTCTGCCCGGACGGCGGCCACATGGCGATGTACGACGACCAGGCGACCTACATGCGCGGGCTGATCGCGTTCCTGCAGGGGCTCGACCGCTAGGGCCCTGCGCCCGGCGCGGCCGCCGGCAGCGGCAATTCCACGACGAAGCGCGCGCCCGCGCCCGGCGCGCCCTCGGCGGCGATGCGGCCGCCCATCGCCAGCACCAGTTCGCGGCAGATCGACAGGCCCAGCCCGCTGCCGCCGCGCAGCGCGCCTTCGTCGCCGCGGGCGAAACGCCCGAACAGGCGCGCGCGCTCCGCGTCGCCGAAACCCGGGCCGGTGTCGCGGACTTCCAGTCGCAGGCCCATTCCCCCTTCGCCCGGCGACACTTCGATCGCGACCTCGCCATGGCGGGTGAACTTCACCGCGTTGCCGGCCAGGTTGAGCAGCACCTGCCGCACCCGCAGCGCATCGCCGACCAGCAGGCGCGGCACCCCGGCGGCCACCGCGACGCGGAAGGCCAGGCCGCGCGCCCGCGCCGGCGGCGCATGCAGCGCGGCGACGCCGTCCACGAGCGCGCGGACGTCGAACGGCCGCAGGTCCAGCCGCAACGCGCCCTCGCCGAGCTGCGCAAGGTCGAGCACCTGGTCGAGGAGGCGCAACAGGTGCTCGCCGGCGTGGCGGATCGCCTCGACCTGTCGTCGCTGCTGCGGCTGCAGCGCGCCGTCGAGCAACAGCTCGCTCATGCCCATCACGCCGGTCATCGGCGTGCGCACCTCGTGTCCGAGGTCGGCCAGGAGCATCCATGCGTTCCGGGGCATGCGGCATCGTTGCGACACGATCCGGCGCAGGGCAAGCCGCGCTACCGGGATTCGCGACTAGAATCGACCCATGCCCGCCGCCGCGCCCACCGCCGCAGCCCTCCGCGCATCGCCCGCGGCGCGGCCGCTGGCGGCCCTGGCACTGGCCGCGCTCGTGGCGCCGCTGGCGCTGCTCGCGCCGCGCGCCGCGCACGCGCAGGCCGCGCGCTACGCGCTGGACCCGGTGCACACGCGGGTGATGTTCGAGCTCTCGCACGCCGGCTACTCGCAGGCGATCGGCACGGTGTCCGGCAGCACCGGCACGCTCGACTTCGACCCCGGCGACTGGGGCAGCGCGAAGGTCGCGGTCAGCGTGCCGATCGCGCGGCTCGAACTGGGCGACGCCGGCTGGAACCGCGCCGCGCTCGCCCGCGGCATGCTCGACGGCGCGCGCTACCCGGTGGCGACGTTCGTGTCGACCCGGGTCGACCCCGTGGACGCCACGCACGCGCGCGTCGCCGGCACCCTGACCCTGCGCGGCGTGGCCCGCGAAGTCGTGCTCGACGTCGCGTTCAACCAGCTCAAGCGCTATCCGCTGCCGCCGTTCAGGCGCACCGTGGGATTCTCGGCCACGGCCACGCTGAGCCGCGCGGCCTTCGGCGCGGACGCATGGTCCAGCCTGGTCGGCGACACCGTCGCGCTGCGCATCGAAGTCGAGGCGCACCGCGCCGGCGACGCCGTCGGCGATGTGCCGCCGCCGGACCCGACGCCCGATCCGACGCCATGAGCCTGAAGAACACCGACGACCGCTGGGGTCCCGTGAGCCAGTCGCTGCACTGGCTCATCGTGCTGCTGATCCTGGTGCTCGCCGCCGTCGGCCTGAGCCTGGATTCGCTGCCGAAGACGCCGAGGTACTTCTGGGTCTTCACGCTGCACAAGTCGGTCGGCATCAGCGTGCTCGCGCTGGTGCTCGCGCGGATCGGCTGGCGCCTGTACGCCGGCGCGCCGGCGCCGGTCGCCGGCACCCCGGCGTGGCAGGCGCGCGTCGCGGCGGCCACGCACTTCCTGCTGTACGCGCTGCTGCTGGCGGTGCCGCTCTCCGGCTGGTTGTACGACTCGGCCAGCGGCCTGCGCCCCTTCCGTTGGTTCGGATGGGCCTTGGTGCCGAAGCTCGCGGCGCCGGACGAGGCGCTGGCGGCCGTCGCGAAGGAAGCGCACGAATGGCTGTTCTGGACGCTCGCCACGATCGTGGTCGTGCACACCGCCGCCGCGCTGTACCACCACGCGTTCCGCAACGATCCCACCCTCGCCCGCATGCTTCCGGGCAAGCGCAGGAGTCCCCCATGACCCGCATGCTCCGTTCCCCCGCCTCGCCGCCGCGGCGCCGTCCGGTGCTGGCCGCCGCGTCCGCCGCCGCGTTCGCGGCCGTCCTTTCGATCGCGCCCGCGGCGGCCACCGACTACGTCCAGGCCGCCGGATCGACGCTCGCCTTCGCCACCCAGTACGACGGCGAGACCTTCACCGGCACCTTCCCCGCATTCACGACGAAGCTCAGCTTCGATCCCGCCCACCTGGCCGCATCGAAACTGGACGTCGTGATCCCGCTCGCCGGCGCGAACACCGGCAACGACGATCGCGACACCACCCTGCGCAGCGCCGACTTCTTCGACGTGGCGAAGTTCGCGCAGGCGCACTACGCCGCGACGCGGTTCCGCAGCCTCGGCGGCGACCGGTACGCCGCCGACGGCACCCTGGAACTGCACGGCGTGCGCAAGCCGGTGACGCTGACCTTCACCTGGACACCGGGCGCGGCGCCGGTGCTTGCGGGCAAGGCGACGGTGAAGCGCCTCGATTTCGGCGTGGGCGGAGGCGACTGGGCCGACACGTCCGTGCTGCCCGACGCCGTCGCCATCAGCACCCGCGTCGTCCTCGCCCCGGCGCCCTGAGCGCTCTCCTCGCCCCCGGCCCGGCGCCGGATGCGCATGCTTCCGTGAGGTCGCCGCCCATGCGTCTCGACTTCGTGATGCCGCGCCCCGCTTCTACCGATCGAAGCGGGGAATCGCGGCGTGCGGGGCGGTGGGAGCGTGTGTGGAATTCCGGGGGCCTTGGCGGCATGGATGCCGCCACGGAGCCTACATGGACGTACTTGCGGCGTCCCCCGGAATTCCGCGCACGCTCCCGCCGCGCAGTCCGGAGACGAGGCCGGTCAGTTGCCGGCGAGGAAGGCGGACAGGGCAGCGGGACCGAACGGCCAGTCGAGCTCGCGCCCCGAGGCCGAATCGCGGAAGACCGGCACGCGGCTCCCGTAGCGCGCCTCGAGGCCCTCGTCGCCGTCGATGAAGACGCTGCCGAATTCCGGCGCCCGCGCCGCCGCCAGCGCTTCCAGCGCCAGGTCGCAGAGGTGGCAGTCGTCGCGCTGGAACAGCAGGAATCGCGGGGCCATGGGGAATAGAATAGCGGCATGGCCGTCAGCACCTTCGACCTGTTCAAGATCGGCATCGGGCCGAGCTCCTCGCACACGGTCGGCCCGATGCGGGCGGCCGCCCGCTTCGTCGACAAGTGGTTGCGCGAGAGCGGCGACCTGGCGCGCGTCGCGCGCGTGCGCGCCGAAGTGTTCGGTTCGCTCGCGCTGACCGGGCGCGGCCACGGCACCGACAAGGCCGTGTTGATGGGGCTGGAAGGCCACTGGCCGAACGAGATCGACCCGGACATCATCCCGCCCGCGCTCGAGCGCATCCGCGGCGCGAAGCGCATCCGCCTCGGCGGCGCGCACGAGATCGGCTTCGACGAGAAGACCGACCTCATCATGAACAAGCGCCAGAAGCTGCCGTTCCACACCAACGGCATGCGCTTCATCGCCTACGACGCCACCGGCGAGGTCATCGCCAGCCGCGACTACTACTCCGTCGGCGGCGGCTTCGTCGTCAACCAGGACGAGGCGGCGGAGGACCGCATCGTCGCCGACACCACGCCGCTGGCCTACCCGTTCCACACCGGCGCCGAGCTGCTGGCGCAGTGCGAGCGCAACGGGCTGACGATCGCCCAGCTGATGTTCGCGAACGAGCACGCCTGGCGCAGCGACGCGGAGATCCGCGCCGGCCTGCGCGAGATCGTCGACGCGATGCGGGCCTGCGTGCAGCGCGGCATCCGCGAGGGCGGCACCCTGCCCGGCGGCCTCCACGTGCAGCGGCGCGCACCGCTGCTGCACGCGGAGCTCGTGGCGCGCCCGGAAGACGCGGTGGCCGATCCGCTGACCACGCTCGACTGGGTCAACCTGTACGCGCTCGCGGTGAACGAGGAGAACGCCGCCGGCGGCCGCGTCGTCACCGCGCCGACCAACGGCGCGGCCGGCATCGTGCCGGCGGTGCTGCACTACTACGAGAAGTTCTGCGCCGCAGGGAAGCCGGAGGCCGAGGTCGAGGCAGGCGTGTTCGCGTTCATGCTCACCGCGGCGGCGATCGGCATCCTCTACAAGGAGAACGCCTCGATCAGCGGCGCCGAGGTCGGCTGCCAGGGCGAAGTCGGCGTCGCCTGCTCGATGGCGGCCGGCGGCCTGGCCGCCGCGCTGGGCGGCAGCATGTCCCAGGTCGAGAACGCCGCCGAGATCGGCATGGAGCACAACCTCGGGCTGACCTGCGACCCGATCGGCGGCCTGGTCCAGATCCCCTGCATCGAGCGCAACGCCATGGGCGCGGTGAAGGCGATCAACGCCAGCCGCATGGCCCTGCGCGGCGACGGCAAGCACAAGGTCTCGCTGGACAAGGTCATCAGGACCATGCGCGACACCGGCCGCGACATGCAGGACAAGTACAAGGAAACCTCGCGCGGCGGCCTCGCGGTCAACGTCATCGAGTGCTGACCGGTCCCCGGGGCGCGACGCGACCCCGGAAAAGGGCATAGGATGGGGGCCAGGGACAGGGGATCCCGCCCATGCCGCAGCCGTTCCAGGAGACCTGGCTGTTCGAACTGCTGCTGGCCGCGTTGCTGGCGACGGCGGTGTATGCGCTTTTCCGGCACGAGCAGCGCAGGCATGCGCGCCAACGCCAGGCGCTCGAGGAGGAAGTGCGCAGCCAGGTCCTGGAGCTGCACGCGGCGAACGCCCGGCTGGAGCAACGCAGCCAGTCCGATCCGCTGACCGGGCTGCGCAACCACCGCTACCTGGCCAACCAGATCCACGCCGACCTGGCCTGGTACGAACGCGACCGGCCGCGCGCCGGGCACGACGCGCGCGTGCTCGGCTTCGTGCTCGTCGAACCCGACGGCCTCGGCGCGCTGCCGCCCGCGGAGCGGACTGCGGCGCTGCTCGCGGCCGCGCAGGTGCTCGGCACGCAGGCGCGCGCCTGCGACTACATCGTGCGCTGGGAGGACGGCCTGCTGGTGGTGACGCGGCCCCTGCCCGAACGCGCGCTCGAAGCGGTGGCCGCGCGCCTGCACGACGCCTTCGCGCTGCAGGCCGCCGGCAACGGCGCCGCCGCGCAACCCGGGCGCCGCTGCTCGGTCGGCGCCGCCGCGTATCCGCTTCGCAGCGCGCGCCAGTTCGGCATCGGCTGGGAGCAGGTGGTGGAACTCGCGGGCGCGGGGCTGCGCCACGTCCAGCGCCAGGGCGGCGACGGCTGGGTGGTGCTGCATCCCGCGTCGCCCGCGGAACTGCCGCAGATCGTCGACGGCCTCGGCGGCCTGGCCGTGGACAGCCTGCTGCGGACCGGCCGCCTGCGGTTCGAAGGGCCGTCCGCGCGCAACGCCGCCGCGGAGTGGAGCGCGTGAACCCGTTCCTTCGCCAGGCCTTGCTCATCGCGGGCTTCGTCCTCGCCTACGCGGCCGCCTGCGTGTTCGCCGGTGCCATCGTCGGGCCGTCGCAGGTGGCGCTGTACTGGCCCGCGTCCGGCCTGGCCTTCGCGGTGGTGGTCGTCGGCGGGCTGCGCTGGGCGCTGCTGGTTCCCTTCGCGCTGCTGCTGCAGGCGCCGTTCACCACGCCGACGTCCGGCGCGTTCCTGGCGATGAGCATGGCGAGCAATACGCTCGCACTGCTCGCCGGCGGCTGGCTCGCGCGGCGCCGCACGGGGCTGCGCCCCGGCAGCGTGCTGTACGCGGTCTGGATGATGGCGGGCGGCCTGCTGACGTCGTTCGTGTCGGGCGTGCTCGGCGGCTACAGCCTGTGGCTGGAGGGCATGGCCGGCGGCGACGGCCTGGCCGCCGCGCAGCTGCTGTGGGGCATGGGCGATTTCCTCGGCATCGCGAGCGTGTCCCCGGCGCTGATGATCGGCGCGGCGCGCTGGCAGAAGGGCCAGCTGCGCAGCAGCCGCCCCGACCTGCTCGGCGAGCGCACGCTGTGGAACATGGCGCTGGCGACGAGCTTCCTCGCGATGGCGTGGGGCATGAACGTGGCGCGCCAGTTCTCGCTGGGGCTGGCGGCGCTGCCGCTGGCGGTGATGCTGTGGAGCGCGGTGCGGTTCACGCCGATGCGCACTTCGGTGTCGGCGCTGCTCACCGTGGGCTTCGTCGCCGTGCTCGCCGGGCTCGGGCTGGCGGGCTTCCCACGGCCGCCGGGCACCTTCGAGACCGCGATCCTGATCGGCTACCTCAGCCTGCTGGCGATGTTGCCGCAGGTGCTCGCGCTCGCGATCGACGAGCACCGCTGGCTGCAGCGGCGCCTGGAGCGGCGCGCCAACACCGAGCCGCTCACCGGGCTGCCGAACCGCGCCGCGTTCGAGCGCGAGGCGGCGGCGTTCCTGGACGACGCGGCCGGCGGTTCGCTCGCGCTCGCCTACATCGACCTCGACAACCTGAAGCTGGTCAACGACACCGCCAGCCATCGCGCCGGCGACGCGCTGATCGTCGCGGTCGCGGCGGCGCTCGCCACGCGCATCGGCGCCGACGACCGCTTCGCCCACCTGGGCGCCGACGAATTCGCGGTGCTGATGGGCAACACCGGCGCCGGCGCGGCGCGCGAGCGCGCGCTGGGCCTGCTGCGCGCGGTCGAGTCGGTGCGCTGCCGGTACGGTGGCGAGGAGTTCACCACCACCGCCAGCATCGGCCTGGCGATCGCCCAGGCCGGGCACGTGGAGTTCGACGAGCTGCTGTCGCAGGCGGACGCCGCCTGCTTCGCCGCCAAGGAACTGGGCGGCGACCGGGTCCGCACCGCCGGCGCCGGCAGCAACGCGCTCGCCGACCCGGTGTCGGGCATGCGCTGGACGGTGCGCATCCGCGACGCGCTGAACCATGGCGGCCTGCTGCTCTACGCGCAGTCGATCGTGCCGCTGCAGCTCGACCCGGAGCCGGGCGCGCGCTTCGAGCTGCTGCTGCGCATGCGCGACGACCGCGGCGGGCCGCCGCTGACGCCGGAGCGCTTCATCGCCGCGGCCGAGCGTTTCCGCCTCGGCGTGCGCATCGACCGGGAAGTGCTGCGGATGGCGCTCGCGCAGCTCGACGCGAATCCGGAGGCGTCCGCCGGCGTCGCGCTGTGCACGCTCAACCTCTCGGCCGGGGCGCTGATGGACGACGGCTTCGTCGACTATGCCGGCGAATGCCTGCACCGCGCGAGGTTCCCGGCGTCGCGCCTGTGCTTCGAGATCACCGAGACCGGCGCGATGCGCGACCCGGCCCGCGCGCAACGCGCGATCGACGAGCTGCGCGCGCTCGGCTGCCGCTTCGCGCTCGACGACTTCGGCACCGGCTTCTGCAGCTTCTCCCACCTGCGCGCGCTGGACGTCGATTACATCAAGATCGACGGCAGTTTCGTCCACGACATGGACCGCTCCGGGCTCTCGGCCGAGGTGGTGCGCTCGATCACGCGCATCGCGCACCTGCTGCGCAAGCGCACGATCGCCGAGCACACCGAATCGGAGGCGATCCGCGAGGCGCTGACCGCGTTCGGCGTGGATTATGCGCAGGGCTACGCCATCGACCACCCGCAGCCGCTGCCGGCGTACCTCGCCGCGCTCGCCCGCGGCACCACGACGGCGGCGTAGGCCGACGCCTCGCCTGCGATCCTCAGCGCGTCGTCCAGGAGCGCGGCCGCGGTGACCTCCGCGCCGGCGCCCGGGCCCTGGATCAGCAGCGGCTGCGCCGGATACCGGTCGGAATGGATCGCGACGCGGTTGTCGGTGCCGGTGCCGGCCGCGAGCGGATCGCCGGCGGGCAGCACCTCCAGGCCGACGCGTGCGCGCGACCGCGCGTCGCCGCCGCATTCGAGCCGCGCGACGTAGCGCAGCACGCCGCCGGCCTGCGCTTGCGCGTGCGCCTGCGCTTCGGCGAGGGCCGCGGCGTCGAGCGGGCGCACCGCCACCGCGTCCGGCTCGAGCGCCACGCCGGCCGCGCGCGCGAGGATCAGCAGCTTGCGCCGCACGTCCTCGCCCGACAGGTCCTGGCGCGGGTCCGGCTCGGTGTAGCCGAGCGCGCGCGCCTCGTCGACCAGTTCGGCGAACGGCCGCCGCCCGTCGCAGCGCGACAACAGCCACGCGAGCGAGCCCGACAGGACGCCGGCGATGCCGTGAATCCGGTCGCCGCCCGCGCGCAGTGCGCGGATCGTGCGCAGCAGCGGCAGCCCGGCGCCGACGGTGGCGCTGTCGCCGTAGCACGCGCCGCCGCGCGCGGCCGCGTCGCGGATCTCCATCCAGCGCGCCAGGCTGGCGCCCTGCCCGAGCTTGCAGGCGGTGACCACGTGGATGCCCGACGCCAGCCACTCGGCGTGCCGCGCGGCCAGCGCGTCGCTCGCGGTCGCATCGATCGCGATGCGCAGGCCCCGCCCGCCCAGCGCGCGCACCGCAGCCTGCGCCTGGTCGCCGTCGCGCGCGCTCAGCGCCGCGCCGCTGCCGGCGAAGATGCGGAGCGACCGCGTGTTCGCGACCGCCGCCAGCCGCAGGCGCTCGCCCGGCCCGCGGCCGTCCCAGTGCGCCAGGCGCGCGAGCACCGCGCGGCCGACGTTGCCGGTGCCGATCAGCGCGAGTTTCGCCGCGCTCATCGCGCCACCGCCGCAGCGTCCGCGGCGCGGGCGGCGCGATCCAGCCCCGCGGCGATGTCCGCGACCAGATCGTCGGCGTGCTCGATGCCGACCGACAGCCGCAGCAGTCCGTCGCCGATTCCCGCCGCGGCGCGCACCTCGGGCGCCATCGCCGCGTGCGTCATCGTCGCCGGATGCGCGACCAGGCTCTCGACCCCGCCCAGCGACTCCGCCAGCGTGAAGCATTCCAGCCCGTCGAGGAACGCGCGCACCGCCGCTTCGCCGCCCTCGAGCTCGACCGACAGCATCGCCCCGAACCCCGACTGCTGGCGCGCGGCCAGCGCATGGCCAGGGTGCGAGGCGAGGCCGGGGTAGTGCAGCGCGCGCACCGCCTGGTGTCCGTCGAGCAGCGCGGCCAGCGCCTGGGTGTTCTCCTGATGCACGCGCAGCCGCGCGTCGAGCGTGCGCAGGCCGCGCAGCGCGAGGAAGGCGTCGAACGGCGCGCCGGTCAGGCCCAGCGCGTTCGCCCACCAGCCGAGCGTCGCCGCCAGGTCCGCTTCGCGCGCGACCACCGCGCCGCCGACGACGTCGCTGTGGCCGTTGATGTACTTGGTCGTCGAATGCACGACGACGTCGGCGCCGAAGGCGATCGGCTGCTGCAGCGCCGGCGACAGGAAGGTGTTGTCCACGACCGCCAGCGCGCCGGCGCGGTGCGCGGCGTCGATGACGAAGCGCAGGTCGGTGATCCGCAGCAGCGGGTTGGACGGCGTCTCGACCCACACCAGCTTCGGCCCCGCCGCCAGCGCCGCGGCGAGCGCGCGCGGATCGGTCAGGTCCACGACGTCGAGGACGAAGTGGCCCTTGCGCGCCAGCGCGTCGAACAGGCGCCAGCTGCCGCCGTAGCCGTCGTGCGGCACCACGAGCCGGTCGCCGGGCGCCAGCAGCGCGTTCAACACCAGCGCGACGGCGGCCATGCCGCTGGCGGTCGCGACCGCGCCCGCGCCGCCCTCGAGTTCGGCGACCGCGCCGGCGAACAGGTCGCGGGTCGGGTTGCCGCTGCGGGTGTAGTCGTAACATCGCTTCTCGTTGAAGCCGGCGAAGCTGAAGTTGCTCGACAGCACCAGCGGCGGCGTCACCGCGCCGAACGCCGCGTCGCGATCGATGCCCGCGCGCACCGCCAGGGTCTGCACGCGCGCGCTCATGCCAGCGCCTCCCGCAGGATCGCATCCAGCGCCGCGGGCTCCTTCAGGAACGCGTCGTGCCCGTAGATCGAGCGCAGCACCCGCAACTGCGGCCGGCGCGGGGCACTGCCGCGGGCGAGCCGCTCGACCAGCGCGTACGCATCCTCGATCGGCACCAGGCGGTCCTCGGCCACCGCGACCACCGTGACCGGCACGGGGATGGATTCCGGTTCGACGCTTTGCAGGTCGATGGATTCGGACAGCCGCAGGAACCCGGTCGCCGGCGTGCGCGCGGCGTACGCGTTGGCACAGTGGTCGAGGTAGTCCTCGGCGCCGGTGCGGACCCGGCCGTCGACGACGCGTGCCGCGCCGAAGCGCGCGTCGAATTCCTCGGGCGTGCGGTAGCCGAGGATGGCGATCTGCCGCGCCAGCGCCAGGCCGCCGTGCGTGTCGCACTGCAGCGCGCCCAGCGCCAGCGCGCGCCGCTGCAGGGCGCGCGAAGCGCTGGCATGCGGATGCGCGCGATGGGCGCCGCTGACCGCGACCAGCCGCGCCACGCGCGAAGGATGCCGGGACGCGAACTGCAGGCCGACCATGGCGCCGTAGGAGCAGCCGACGAACGCATCGAGCGTGGCGATGCCCAGCGCATCGAGCACGGCCGCGATCGCGTCCGCCTGGTCGGCGGGATCGATCGGCGCGTCGAGCGCGCCGTCGGCGCCGAGCCAGTCGATCGCGAGCAGCCGGCGCCGCTGCGGGTCCAGCGCGCGCCCCGCGCCAAGCTGGTCCTGCCACCAGCCGCGCTCCGGGAACGCATCGCTCGCCACCGCATGGCGTCCGGCGGAAATACCGCCGGCGACAAGCGCCACCGGCAGGCCCGGCGCGCCCACGCATTCGTAGCGCAGCCGCACCGTGCGCGCGCCGGCATGGCGCAACGCGAGCGTGCATTCGATCGTGCCGCGTCGCGCAGGCGCGTCGGCGGCGGCGGCGTCGCGGGCGGAAGGAAGGGAGGCGAAGCGCGTGGCGGATTCGTGGATCGCGGCGGTCAGGCTCATGGCGTCGTCCGATGGGAGTGGGCCCATCGAGCCTGCGGAGCGGTGCCGGGACGACTGCCGGATCGCGGCCGGGGAGGCAGCCGCGATTCGACCCATCTTCCGGCGGACCGACAGGTCCCCGCAGGATTTGGCACCGCGAAGGAACCCGCCGGCAGTGCTGGCGGATTCCATCAGGTTGCCCCGGCGTCGTCGGGCCTGTCCCTCGGCCGGTCTCGATGGATGGCTCCATCCTGCCCCCGCCTCCGCCATTTGTCAATCGCTTTATCCAGATGAAGCGATGAAGTAGTCGCGGCGAGGGCTCGACGGTCGCGGGCGCGAGGACGCAGGCATAATCGGCGCATGCCCATCCGACCCCTCGCCGGCGCCTGCGCCGCCCTCCTGCTCGCCGCCTGCGCCACCGCCCCGCGCGAAACGGCGCCACCCGCCGCACCGGCGCCCGCGCCCGCGCCGCCCGCGGACACCACGTTCGCACCGGTCGCGAAGACCGTTCCCGAAGCCTGGGAGTCGGCGAAGACCCCGGCCGAGGAGCTGGATTCGCTGGCGACCTGGACGACGCCCGACGGCGGCACCTGGCTGATCGCCAGCGCGAAGTCGATGCACCGGCTGGTGGTCTACGACGCGCAGGACGGGCGCGAGCTGCGCACCGTCGGCGAGAAGGGCGACGGCCCCGGCCAGTTCAACCGGCCCAACGGCGTCGCCGTGTTCGGCGACCGCCTGTTCGTGGTCGAGCGCGACAACCACCGCGTGCAGGTGCTCTCGCTGCCGTCGTTCGCGCCGATCGGCAGCTTCGGCGCCGACGCGCTGCGCAGCCCCTACGGGCTCTGGCTCAACGAGACCGAGCCGGACGAATACGAGGCCTACGTCACCGACAGCTTCATGTACGGGCCGCACTACGACGTGCTGCCGAAGTTCGACGAGCTCGACAAGCGCGTGCACCGCTTCCGCGTGCAGTTCGACCAGGCCGGGCGCCTGCGCGTGAGCGACAACGGAACGTTCGGCGACACCGCGCCGGCGACCGCGCTGCGGATCGTCGAATCGATCGCCGGCGACCCGGCGGCATCGCGGCTGATGATCGCCGACGAATCGCGCTCCGACGACCAGGGGCATCGCGGCTCGACGCTGCGCGAATACACGTTCGCCGGCAAGCCCACCGGCCGCAGCATGCCGCAGGGCAGCTTCGCCGCCGAAGCCGAAGGCGTGGCGCTGTGGAGCTGCCCGGACGGCGACGGCTACTGGATCGCCGTCGACCAGCTCGCGCCGCTCACCACGTTCCACCTGTTCGAGCGCGACACCCTCGCCCCGGTCGGCAGCTTCCAGGGCAAGGCCACGGCCTACACCGACGGCATCGCGCTCGACGCCACGGCGACGCCGCGCTTCCCGGGCGGCGCGCTGTACGCGGTCGACAACGACGTGGCGGTGACCGCCTTCGACCTGCGCGACGTGGCGGCGACGCTCGGCCTGGATCCGTCCTGCGTGGACTAGGCCTCGGCGAGCCAGCCCGGTTCGGGCTGGTCCAGGTCGTAGCACTCGAAGATCAGGTGGATGCGGTCGGTGTCGCCCGCGTTCCACACCGCATGCTCGGCCATGTTGTTGACCTCCACCGCCTCGCCTTCGGGCAGGTGGTAGCCCACGCGATCGACGTAGAAGGTGACGCCCGGGTTGGTGAGCAGCGGCACGTGCACCTTGTGCGGCCACTTGGCAGACGGGTTCTCGTCGCGGTGCGGCTGGATGCGTCCGCCGGGCGCCATCCTCGCGAGCAGGATCCTGGGCAACCCGACCCTCGCGTAGCCGTAGGGCGCGATCGCCGCCGCGATGACCGGTTCCACCAGCGGCCTCCACGCCTCCCACAGCGGCCGGTCGAACGAGCGGCGCCAGTCTCGCGTGTCGCTGACGAAGCGGAACACCACGTGCCGGGTCGCGTCGAGCGCCCGGAAACGGTTCGGCTTGCTGGCGTTCTCCTCGTCCCAGGCCGCTTCCGGGATGGCGAGCACGGCGGCGCGCAGCGCGGCGATGTCCACCTTGCCGAGCGGACGGATGGTTGCGGTCTTGCGCGGGTTCGGTTCCATGTCAGAAATCGTAGCCGAACAGTTCGAGGTCGCCGCGGTAGCGCGCGGCGACGGCGTCGCGCAGCGGCTGGTCGTAGTACTGCCGGTAATCGCCGTGCCTGCTGTCGTTGACCTTTCCGAGGACGCTCGAGGGGATGCCGATGCGCGCGCAGGCGGCGTCGTACCCGGCCTGCATGTCCTCGACCCGATAGGCCTCGTCCGCGAGCAGCCTTCCCTCGCGGTCGGCGAGCACGGTGTGCTGCGGCTGGAACAGGATGTGCGCCTCGGGCGGCCGCTCGAACAACAGGTGCCGCATCACCGCGCGCGGGTTGCGCTGGAAGATGTCGCGCTCCCGGGTCACGAACGCGCAATACGAAACGAAGCGCGCGAACGGATTGCGCACGAAACCGAACTTGAAGTAGGACGCGAACGCCTCCTCGCCCAGGTGCGGCCGCACCTGCGCCAGGCCGACGTGGCCGTGCCGCAGGCCGGCGAGCTCCGGCCAGGGGAACACCTTGTGCTCGAACAGCCCGACCTGTTCGAGGTCCTCCCCGCCGAGGTGCGCGCGCAGCGCCCGGCGCACCGAATGGGTGCCGGTCTTGGGCACGGCGGCGAAGACGAAGCGGTGGCGATGGGAAACGATCACGCCGCCATTCTAGCCGGGGCCCGGGGGCGGCCGGCAGCTGCCCTATAATTCGGGGTTCGCCCCGGCCAGACCGCCCATGTCCGACGTTTCCCGCGAGGCGGCGCGCCGCCGCACCTTCGCCATCATTTCCCATCCCGACGCCGGCAAGACCACGCTGACCGAGAAGCTGCTGCTGTTCGGCGGCGCGATCCAGATGGCCGGCTCGGTGAAGGGCCGCAAGGCCGCGCGCCACGCGACGTCCGACTGGATGGCGCTGGAGAAGGAGCGCGGCATCTCGGTGACCTCGTCGGTGATGCAGTTCCCGTACGAGGGCCGCATCGTCAACCTGCTCGACACGCCCGGCCACGCCGACTTCGGCGAGGACACCTATCGCGTGCTCACCGCGGTCGACTCGGCGCTGATGGTGATCGACGTCGCCAAGGGCGTCGAGGAGCGCACGATCAAGCTGATGGAAGTGTGCCGCCTGCGCGACACGCCGATCATGAGCTTCGTCAACAAGCTCGACCGCGAGGGCAAGCCGCCCATCGACCTGCTCGACGAAGTCGAATCGGTGCTCGGCATCCAGTGCGCGCCGGTGACCTGGCCGATCGGCATGGGCCAGCGCCTGAAGGGCGTCGTCCACCTGGTGACGGGCGAAGTGCACCTGTACGAGCAGGGCCGCAACTTCACCCGCCAGGACTCGACCATCTTCCCGTCGATCGACGATCCGCGCCTGGAGGAACGCATCGGCGCGCAGATGCTCGCCGAGCTGCGCGACGAGCTCGAGCTCGTGCAGGGCGCGTCGCACCCGTTCGACCAGGCGAAGTACCTCGCCGGCCAGCAGACGCCGGTGTTCTTCGGCTCGGCGGTCAACAACTTCGGCGTGCAGCTGCTGCTCGACTTCTTCGTCGAGCACGCGCCGTCGCCGCGCCCACGCGCGACGACCACGCGCGAGGTCGCGCCGAGCGAAACGCCGCTCACCGGCTTCGTGTTCAAGATCCAGGCGAACATGGACCCGCAGCACCGCGACCGCGTCGCGTTCATGCGCATCTGCTCCGGCAGGTTCAGCGCCGGCATGAAGGCGTTCCAGTCGCGCACCGGCAAGGAAGTGAAGCTCGCCAACGCGCTGACCTTCATGGCCTCCGACCGCGAGATCGTCGACACCGCCTTCCCCGGCGACGTGATCGGCATCCACAACCATGGCACGATCTCGATCGGCGACACCTTCAGCGAAGGCGAGGCGCTTTCGTTCACCGGCATCCCGAACTTCGCGCCGGAACTGTTCCGCCGCGCGCGCCTGCGCGACCCGCTCAAACTCAAGCAGCTGCAGAAGGGCCTGGCCCAGCTCAGCGAGGAAGGCGCTACGCAGTTCTTCCGGCCGCTGATGTCGAACGACCTGATCCTCGGCGCGGTCGGCACCCTGCAGTTCGACGTCGTCGCCTACCGCCTGAAGGACGAGTACGGCGTGGACGCGAGCTTCGAGCCGGTGCAGGTCGCGACCGCGCGCTGGATCCGCTGCGACGACGCGAGGAAGCTCGAGGAGTTCCGCGAGAAGAACGCGATGAACCTCGGCGTGGACGCGGCCGGGCAACTGGTGTACCTGGCGCCGACCCGCGTCAACCTGCAGCTGGCGCAGGAGCGCGCGCCCGCAGTGCAGTTCCTGGCCACGCGCGAGCACGCGACCGCCGTCGACGCCTGAGGGCCCGGCGCTCCCGGCGACCGGCCTGGCGGGCGGCGCTTTGGCGGCGCCCTCACCGGATCCCAACGCCGTGTCGGCGAGCATTGGTCGCGTCGCATCGACCATGGAGACGGCCATGCTCGCTTCGTCCCGCTGCCTCGCGTTCGCCGCTTGCCTGTCGTGCCTGGCCGCCTGCCAGCGCGCGCCCGACACCGATGGAATGGCGCAACCCGAATCTCCCGCGAGCGCGACCGCGACGGCCGCCGGCGCGAACGGCCCCGCGAGCCCATCGACTGCCCCGGTCGCCGCTGCGCCTGCCGCCGACGGTACGTCCGGCACCACCTACGCCTGCGCCGACGGCACCCGCCTGCAGGCCAGCTTCGGCGACCGCGACGCGACCTTGCAGTGGCCCGACGGCCGCCGCCTGGTCCTGCCGCGCGCCGAATCCGCGTCGAAGGGCGGCGGCGACGTCTACGTCGGCGACACCGTCTCCCTGCAGCGCGACGGTGTCCGCCTGCAGCTGCACGACGGCAACCGTGCCGCGACCGACTGCGATCCCGCGACCGCGGCCGCCACGCCCGTCGCCGGCGGCTCCTCTAACGCGGACGTCGGCGTATCGAGCGACGCGGCGGCGGCGCGCTACGCGTGCGAAGGCGACACCATCCTCATCCGCAAGGAGGACGGCAGCTATCGCGCCGAAGTCCCCGGCAACCCGCCCGTCCGCCTGACCCGTATCGCCGGCAGCACGCCGCCGGTGTACACGGGCGCATCGCTCTACCTGCGCATCGGCGACGGCGGCGACGCGATCCTCTCGCAAGGCGACCGCACGAACGAACTCCGCTGCGCCGCGGCGGGCTGAGTCGATGACGGAGCCCGCGCCGACAACGCAGCCCGCCGCCGGCGAACGCCTGCGCGAAGCCGTCGGCGGGCTGCGCCGGCATCCCTGGTTCACCGCGCTCGGTGTCGTCGCGATCGCGATCGCGTTGCTGGTCGCGATCTGGGACTGGAACTGGTTCAAGCATCCGATCGAGCACTACGTCGAGAAGCGCACCGGCCGCAGCTTCCGCATCGGCGGCGACCTCGATGTCGACCTCGGCCGCACCACCGTCGTCCGCGCCGGGGACGTGCACTTCGGCAATGCGGCCTGGTCGAAGCAGGCGGAGATGGCGGGCGCCGACCGCATCGAGGCCGGCGTCCGCGTGTGGCCGCTGCTGCACCGCGACGTGATCATTCCCGACATCCACCTGGCGAAGCCGCGGCTGCGCCTCGAGAAAGGCCCCAAGGGCGCCGGCAACTGGGATTTCCTGCCGAAGCGCGAAGGCCCTTCCAGGTGGGACGTCGCGTTCCGCCGCCTGTGGATCGACGACGGCCGCCTGCAATTCATCGATCCCGCCGCGAAAACCGACATCGACGTCGCGGTGGACAGCATCGCCCAAGACAAGCCCGGCGCTGCGCCGCCGATCGAGGTCAAGGGCGACGGGCACTGGAAGGGCAACCGCTTCACCCTGCGCGGCCGCGCGGAATCGCCGCTGGGGCTGCGCGACAAGGACAGCCCGTACCGCATCGATGCGCACGCGCAGGCCGGCGCGACGAAGGCGCACGCGCGCGGCACCCTGCTCGATCCGCTGCGCCTGGCCGACTTCGACCTGCAGCTGGCGCTGTCGGGCAAGAACCTCGAAGACCTGTATCCCCTGCTCGGCCTCGCCCTCCCGCCGACGCCGCCGTACGCGCTCGACGGCCGCCTGACCCGCGACATCGAGGGCGCGCGCACGACGTGGCACTACGACCGCTTCGACGGCAAGGTCGGCGACAGCGACCTCGCCGGCAGCGCGAGCGTCACCACCGGCGGCGCGCGCCCTTACCTGCGCGGCGACCTGGTCTCGCGCAAGCTCGACTTCGACGACCTCGCCGGCTTCGTCGGCGGCGCGCCCGACGCCGGCGGCGGGGAGACGACGAACCCCGAGCTCGCGGCGCTCGCGGCGCAGCGCGCGGCCAGCCAGAAGCTCCTCCCCGACACCCCGTACAACCTGGAAAAGCTGCGCGCCATGGACGCCGACGTACGGCTCAAGGCGTCGCGCATCGACGCGCCGAAGCTGCCGCTCGACGACATGGACGCGCGCCTCCTGCTCGAGGGCGGCCTGCTGAAGCTCGACCCGCTGGACTTCGGCGTCGCCGGCGGCGACATCCGCTCGACCATCCGCATGGATGCGCGCGAATCGCCGATCCGCACCCGTGCCGACATCGCGGCGCGCGGCCTGAACCTCGGCCCGATGCTGCCGGACGTGAAGCTCGCTCAGGACGCGATCGGCAAGCTCGGCGGCGACATCCACCTCGCCGGCAACGGCAACTCGATCGCGGCGATGCTCGGCAGCAGCGACGGCACCGCGCTCGTGGGCATGGGCAAGGGCCGGATCAGCAACCTGGTCATGGAACTGGCCGGCCTCGACATCGCCGAGGCGCTGAAATTCCTGATCGAGGGCGACCGCCAGATCCCGATCCGCTGCGCATTCGGCGACTTCGCCGTCGCCGACGGCCTGATGACCGCGAAATCGCTGGCCTTCGACACCACCGACACGATCATCGTCGGCGAGGGCGACATCAGCCTGAAGAACGAGACGCTGCAGCTGAAGCTGCGCCCGCGGCCGAAGGATCGCAGCTTCCTCGTGCTGCGCTCGCCGCTGATCGTCGAGGGCACGTTCAAGCACCCGCGCTTCCACCCGGATTACGCGCGCGTCGGCTTGCGCGGCGCGCTCGCGCTGGTGCTCGGCAACATCGCGCCGCCCGCCGCGCTGCTGGCCACGATCGAGCTCGGCCCCGGCAAGGACGCCGACTGCGGCGGCAAATACGCGAAGTAGGGCCGACCATGGTCGGCTTTCGCGCAGCCGACCATGGGTCGGCTCTACCCGCAGCTTAGCTGGCGATGTAGCGCTGCAGCTGGTCGAGCTCCAGCTGCTGGTCCTCGATCACCGCCTTCACCAGGTCGCCGATCGACACCACGCCGACCACGTGCCCGGCGTCGAGCACCGGCAGGTGGCGGATGCGGCGGTCGGTGACCAGCGCCATGCAGCGCTCGGCGGTGTCGTCGAGCCGAACCGACACGACGTCGGCGGTCATGATGTCGCGCACCGGCGTCTCGCGCGACGAGCGCCCCTGCAGCACGACCTTGCGCGCGTAGTCGCGCTCCGAAACGATCCCGGCGAGCGCGCCCGCCTCCATCACCAGCAGCGCGCCGATGCGTTTCTCCGCCATCAGCCGGATCGCGTCGAGGACCGGCGCCTCAGGCCCGATCGCGAACACCCCGGGCGCCTTCGCCTCCAGCAGTTGCCGTACCGTGCGCATGGCCGTCTCCTTCGCCGGTGGACCGGGCCGAGGATACTCCCGCCGGCCGCCACTGCTCCACCAGGTAGAGCGGCCGCTGCTTGGATTCCATGTACAGGCGGCCGAGGTATTCGCCGACCACGCCGAGGGCGATCAGCTGGACGCCGCCGAGGAGCAGGATCACCGCCATCATCGTCGGCCAGCCCGCGACCGGATCGCCCCACACCAGCGCCTTCACGACGATCCACGCGGCGT
Organism: Luteimonas sp.; assembly: GCA_035765815.1. GTDB lineage: Bacteria > Pseudomonadota > Gammaproteobacteria > Xanthomonadales > Xanthomonadaceae > Cognatiluteimonas. The sequence continues at coordinate 22,379 of DASTWT010000263.1, forward strand.
AGGCGAAGGCGACCAGCGCCGTCGCCACGCCCAGCCACGTCGCCATCCGCAGCGGCGCGGTCGAGAAGCTGGTGATGCCTTCCAGCGCGAAGTTCCAGAGCTTCCAGAAACTGAATTTGCTGCGCCCCGCCAGCCGCGGCTTGCGCTCGTAGGGCACGGCGATGCGGCGGTAGCCGATCCAGCCGAACAGGCCCTTCATGAAGCGCTGGCGTTCGCGCAGGCCGCGCAACGCCTGCAGCGCGCGCGGCGACAGCAGCCGGAAGTCGCCGGTGTCGGCGGGCACCGGCGTGTGCGACAGGCGCCCGATCAGCCGGTAGAACAGGTGCGCGGTCCCGCGCTTGAGCAGGCCCTCGCCCTCGCGCGCCACGCGCGTGCCGTGCACGTCGTCGTAGCCCTCGCGCCAGTGGGCCACGAAGCGCGGGATCAGCTCCGGCGGATCCTGGCCGTCGGCGTCGAGGATCACCGCCGCGCCGTCGTCCACCAGGTCGAGCCCCGCGGTGAGCGCGGCTTCCTTGCCGAAGTTGCGCGACAGCCGCAGCGCCGCCACGCGCGGGTCGGACGCAGCGAGCGCCTCCACCACCGCCCACGTGCGGTCGCGGCTGCCGTCGTCGACGTAGAGCACGCGACCGTCGATGCCGTCGCCCGCCAGCCCGTCGAGCACCGCCGCGATGCGCGGGTGCAGCACGGGCAACGCATCGGCCTCGTTGAAGGCGGCGACGACGACGGTGAGCCGGTCCTGGGTCATCGGCGGATTGTAGAGCGCTCGAGGTAGCCGGCGCCCAGGTGCCCCATCTGCCGCTGGATCGCGCCGGCGCGGCGCTGCACGTACGGGCCGGGGTGCGCGGCGCTGTAGCGCCTCGGGCTGGGCAGCACCGCCGCCAGCCGCGCGCATTGCGCCGGCGTCAGCGCCGACGCGTCGCGCCCGAACCAGGTGCGCGCCGCCGCCTGCGCTCCGTAGACGCCGTCGCCGAACTCGGCGAAGTTCGCGTACATCTCGAGGATGCGCCGCTTCGGCCACAGCGTCTCGATCAGCGCGGTGTACCAGACCTCCAGGCCCTTGCGCAGCCAGCGCGTCGGCCCGCTGCCCTGCCAGAGGAACAGGTTCTTGGCGGTCTGCTGGCTGATCGTGCTCGCGCCGCGGATGCCGCGCACCGGGCGCCCGCGCATTTCCGCGCGGGCCTGGACGCGCTCGTTGTGGGCGCGCGCCTTGGCGATCGCGTCGAAGTCGAAGCCGTGGTGGTTCGGGAAGTTCTGGTCCTCGGCCGCGACCAGCGCAAGCGGCAGCGAGCGCGACATCCGGTCCAGGCTGCGCCAGTCGTGGGCGATGCGGTAGTCCCAGTCGCCCGCGGCCCAGGCCTCGACCTGCCGCGCGGCCATGAACGCGGAGAACGGCGGGTCCACGAACCGCAACACCGCGACCTGCAGCACGGTGACCACGATGAACGCGACCGGGATCCGCCACAGCCAGCGGCGCCGGCGCTTCCGCTTCGATGCCGCCCTGCGCGCTTGCATCATCGCCGCCCAGTCCCCATACAGTGCCTTCCCCGCGTCGCCCCATTATCGTCATGACCGAGCCCGCTCCGCACGACCGCGATTCGCTCGCCCGCTTCCTGCTCCCCGGCGCGGGCGTGCGCGGCGTGCGCGTCCACCTCGACCATGCGTGGGCGGCGATCCGCACCCGCGCCGCCGACCTGCCGGCCCCCGCGGTCGAGCTGCTCGGCGAAGGCGCCGCGGCCGCGGCGCTGTTCACCGGCCACGCCAAGGTCGATGGCCGCCTCTCGGTGCAGCTGCGCGGCACCGGTCCGCTGCGCACCCTGTTCGCCGAATGCACGGCGGCGGGGACGCTGCGCGGCATCGTCCAGGTCGCGGAAGGCGGCGAACCGGCGCGCGACCTGCGCGCCATGGGCGAAGGCGCGGTCCTGGCCATCACCATCGAGAATCCCGCCGGCCCCGGCCGCGAGCCGGTCCGCTACCAGGGCTTGGTGCCGCTCGAATCCGATTCGCTGGCCGGCGCGTTCGAGGACTATTTCCGCCAGTCGGAACAGCTCCCGACCCGGATCCTGCTCGCCGCCGACGAGGTCGGCGCCGCCGGCCTGATGCTGCAGAAGCTGCCAGGCGACGCCGGCGACGACGACGGCTGGGCGCGCGCCGGCGCGCTGTTCGACACCCTGTCGCCCGCCGAGCTGCTGGCCTGGCCGACCGCCACCCTGTTGCACCGCCTGTTCCATGAGGAATCGCCGCAGGCGCTGGGCGAGCGGCCGCTGCGGTTCGCCTGTTCGTGCTCGCGGGAACGGGTGGGCGCCATGCTGCGTTCCCTGGGCCGCGACGAGGCGGAGGCCGCGATGGAGGCCAATGGCGGGGAGGTGCGGGTGCGCTGCGAGTTCTGCGGCGAGACCTACGATTTTGACCCGGGTCAAATCGAGGCCCTGTTCGAGACCCCCGCGCAGACGATGGAAGGCCCGGCCGCCCTCCAGTAGTGATCCAGGGCCGGTTTTCACGCCCTGCCGATTGTTAAATAAACATAAATCCGCTAGGCTCAAAGCTCGCCTGGCGGGAACTCGCCTGCCGGGCAGGGGTCACAAGTCCGCCATGCGCGCAACCAGGGCCAGCACGAAGCTTTTCCGCCGCGTCGCCGCGACAGCGCTGCTGCTGTGCTGCGTCGCCGGCGCGGCGGCGCAATCGCATCGCGCGACGGCGCAGAGCACGTGGCTTCCGGTGTGGAACAACACGAGCGGCAAGCTCGAAGCCTACCTCGTGCTCGAACCCGCCGACGAATCGCCGCAGGTCGGAAGCCGCTGGCGCTTCGGCAACAACTCGCTCGAGGCGACGTACGGCTTGCAGGCCGGCGACTCGCTCGCCCTGCTCTGCAACGGCAAGGCCGGCCTTGCGGGCGCCCTGCCCAGCCTCCCGCACAACTGCATGCTCGCCGCGCTCGGCAACGGTCTCGACGACGGCGGCAGCCGGCGCGCGACCGCCAGCGCGGCATTCGTCCGCGGCAGCGGCAAGCTCGGCGTCACCGCCGGCAGCGGCCGCGACACCCTGCCGACCTGGCTGGTGCCGGGGGCGGCGCGCACCCAGGTGGACGTGAACGACCTGACGGTCTTCGCGCAGAAGAACATCCGCAGCCAGGGTTACGTGTCGATCGCCGGCACCGTCGCCAAGGCGCGGCTCGTCCCCGCCTCGGAAGCATCACCGGAACTCGCCGACCGCTGGAGCAGCAAGTCGGTGACGTTCGGCGGCGGCTATGGCGCGTTCGGCGCGAGCATCGTCGGGCACGTGCTGGACACGCCCGGCCAGTCGGCCTTCAGCGGCCTCGGCCTCGGCCTGACCTGGCGCACCCCGTGGAGCGGCCAGCTCACGGTGGGCGCGGACAACGTGGTGACCCGCGGCAAGAACCCGTTCTCGGCCGGCAGCGTCGAGAACGAGGACGGCGCGGTTCCCTACGTCAAGTACGAGCAGGACCTCTAGGCATCCGCAATCGGCGGGCCCCCGGCGCGCCGCAACTGATCGTCGCGCAACGCGTGCGCCCTAGCGCGCGGCCATCGCGTGCAACGCGTCGAGCTTGGCCTGGAACCGCTCGCGCTCGGCGCCTTCGCTCAGCCTGGCCGCCGCATCGAGTTCCTTCTCGGCCCGGCCAAGCTGCCCGGTTTTCACATACGCGCGCGCCAGCGCGAAGTGGAACAGCCGTTCGCGGCCGTCGAGCGAGATCGCGCGCCGGTAGTAGGCGACCGCATCCTCGTAGTTCCCGGCCTGCGCATTCCGCTCGCCGAGCGAGAACTGGTAGAAGGGATCGCGGCGCAGGATCCGGTTCGCGCGTTCCCGCCAGTAGGCGGCGCGGGTGGCGTCGTGGCGCGCTTCGTACAGGCCGACGAGGTTGAACAGCACGCTGGTGTGGCGGGAATCCCGTCGCGCGGCATGCAGGAACTGCTCCTCGGCGCGCGCGGGGTCGCCCAGGCGCAGGCTCAGCACGCCCGCGTTGTTCCAGAGCGTCGCGTCCTCGGGGTCGAACGCCAGCGCCTTGTCGAGCCAGGCCTGTGATTCCTGCAGGCGCCCGGCGGCCAGCAACTCCATGGCGCGGTTGCCGTAGAAGGCGGCCAGCATGCGATCGTCGGTGACCTTGTAGCCGTGGACGATGTAGTCCTGGGTATAGAGGCCGCCCGAGGCGATGTCGAGCACGAAGTCGCGATCGTCGTGCACCTGCAGGTCGCGGTCCTTCACCGTGACCACCGCGTTCGCGTGCAGGCTCTGCATCACCACGTTGCCGACGAGGTTCCAGGCCAGCACGCGATCGATCTCCTGGCCCTGCGCCCGCAACCCGGCCTCGCGCGCGAGCGCGACCGCGAGCAGGGCGAAGGACAGGCAGTTGACCTGCCGCGTCCTGTAGCTCTCGGCGACGGTGTTGGTCGCGTCGCCCTTGTATTCCAGGGCAAGCCCGGCCTTGTCGAACATGAAGTCGACCATGCGCCGGACCCGCTGCTCGGGGATCTTGGTCACGTCGACCACCTGCGCCCGGAACGCGGCCCGCAGTTCCTCGGGGATGGCCATGACCTGGTCCGGCGGCGGCGGCACGTCCCGGGCGACCGGCACGGCGACCGGCGCGGCAACCGGCGCGGTGACCGGCGCCGCAACCGGCGGCACCGTCACCGGCGGGGCGACGGGCACGGCCGGGGCGGCCTGCAACGCCAGTCCCGCCGCCAGCACCGCGTCGAAGATGAACATGCGTCCCGCCCTGTGCCGGTGCGATGACCGATGTATACACCCAACCCGGCCGCCGCACTATCGTTCCGGCGCCGGCTCCGCGACCTCGGCCCCGCCCTCGCGCAAGGCCCGGATGAGCGGTTGCAGGTGCGCCGCGTACGGCGCCCATTTCGGCGTCTCGCGCCGCACCACGCGGTCGCGCACCTGCACCGAGCTCGCGGTGGAAACCGCGCGGCCGCTGCTGCGCGGATCGCTCATTCCCGCGACGTACGCGATGCCGCAATGGGCCGCCACGCCGCGCATCGTCGCCTCGGGATCGCGCGTCAGGCCGCTGTAGGACACGTCCAGGATGCGGCCCGGGAAGGCGTCGTGCCAATGCGTCATGAGCCGGCGGTACTGCAGGAAGTAATCCGCCAGCTCCAGCTGGTCGTACGAATGCTCGTTGATGCCCGAGTACAGCTCGCGCAGGTTGGAGAAGCAGGTTTCGACCGGATCGCGCACCAGGTGCAGGATCTTCGCCTGCGGCAGCGCGCGGCAGATGAAGCCGACGCCGAGGAAATTGGCGGGTTGCTTGTCGGTGAAGAAGCGCTCCCCGCGGAGGCGCCATTCCACGCCGTCCATGTAGCGCCGCCCGAGCGCCGCGAAATCGATCGATGCGGCGCGCTCGACGATGCCGAGGTCGAGCGGACCCTTGCAGTAGTGGTCCGCCGCGTGGCGCAGTGCGGCGGGAAAATCGTTGAGTTCGCCGATGCCGCGCACCTCGGGGCTCGCGTCCAGCAGCTGCTCCAGCAGCGTGGTGCCCGAGCGGTGCATGCCGACGATGAAGACCGGCACGCGTCCTTCGCCGGGGCGCCGGCCGGCGCCGGCATCCGCGGCAGGGTCCGCCGGCCGCCAGGCGACCAATGCGTCGATGAGCGCCCTGTGCGCGCGGGGGTCGTAGCGCGTCGATTCGCGGCGCGCGCGGCACATCAGCTCGAGCGCGCGCCACGCGCCTTCGTGGTCGCCGATGTCGTCGAGTTCCTTGTGCAGCGCGCGCGCCGCCGTGGCCGCATCCGCCGGCCGAAGCCCCGGCGCGCGCAACAGCGACTGCAACTGCGGGACGTGGTTCGCCTCCGCGGTCTGCCTGCGCAGCCGCGACAGCATCCACCAGCCGCTGGCGACGGCGGGATTGCGCCGCAGCACCTGCTCGAATTCCGCCGCCGCCTCGTCCATGCGTCCGTGGTGGGCCAGCAGCTGGCCGTGCACCAGGCGCGCGGCCGGATCGTCCGGGGCCATGCGCAACGCCGCTTCCGCGCAGCGCATGGCGGTGTCGAAGTCGTTGAGGATGCTGGACTGGGTGGCGGCCTCGACGAGCACCGCGCGGGGCGCCCGCGGCAGCGCCAGCAGGCGCCCGGCGTAGGCGCGCAACGCGGCCGTTTCGTTGAACGTGCGCAGGCGCCGGACCAGTTCGAGCATCGCCTCGGGGTCGGATGGCGGCGCCAGCGCAGCCGCGCGCAGGGCCCAGTCGTTCGCGAGGCGATGGCGCCCGGCGAACGACTCCACGTAGGAGAGCTGCACCATCGCGTCCGCGCGCGCCGGCTCGAGTTCGAGGATGCGCGCATACCCCGCGCGCGCGGCCGCCCAGTCGCCGGCCTCCATGGCCCGCTCGGCCTGGGCGCGTGCGTGTCCGACGCTCGTTCCGGTCATGCGCGCACTTTACACGCTGGAAAAAAAACCGGCCCCTTTCGGGGCCGGTTCGTGTCGCTACCGTGGAACTTGCAGGGCTCAGTAGTCGTACGACACCGAGAACTGCACGTAACGCGGGGTGGTGAAGCCGATCGGCATCATGTACGTGTTGCTCAGCACGTTCGGATCGTCCTCGGACGTGGAGTCGTACGAGGTCGGGACACGCTCGTTGAGCACGTTGAACACGTTCATCGAAAGCGCCAGCTTGTGGTCCAGCGCCGCCGGCTTGTAGGTCACGCCGAGATCCCAGCGATGGGTCCAGGGCGCGGTCTCCTTGCCGGGGGTCCACGCCTCGCCGAAGCAGGTGTGGTAGCTGCTGCCGTAGCTGATCGGGTCCGCCGCGGTGGAGTCGTGCGGGATGGAACCGTCCGGATCGTAGTAGCCAAAGCAGGAGATCGGCGCGCCGGAAGCGATGCGAACGTTGGCGCTCACCATCCACTCGGGGGTGATCGCGTACGAGCCATGCGCCTTCAGCTGGTGGCGACGGTCGTTCGGCAGGTAACCATTGGCGTACGCCATGATCTGCCAGGCGTCCCAGTTCTGGCTGGTCGCCACGCCGTTGTCATGCGAGTTGGAGCCCTGGCCGGTATCCGAGTTCGCCGGACCTTCCGAGTTGCCGCGCGACTTGCTGTAGGTGTAGTCGATGCGGGCGCCCCACTTGCCGTCCCACTTGCGCTCCAGGAACACGTCCAGCGCCTCGTAGCTGCGCTTCAGGTCCGGGAACCCGAGGTCCTTGGAGTCGACCTTGACGTTCAGGTACGAACCGGCGACGTCCGAGTAGGTGCCGTCGGGGTTCGCGGTGACTTCCTGGAACGCGTAGGTGTTGCTGCCACCCGGGTTGAACATGTAGCAGTACGACGAGGCGTACAGCTTGCCGTCCGAGGTCTGGCCGATGAACTGGGCGCGCGGCGAGGAGAAATCATAGATGTCCATGCCGGACTCGGGGAGCAGCGTGTACGGATCGCAGAAGTCGTCGATCGCCGACTTCAGCTCACGCTTGGTGAACTTGGCACCCATGGTCCAGTTCTCGCCCAGCGCGTGCTCGAAGCCGAGCGCGTATTCGTCCTGGTACTGCGACTTGATGTCGGACGGGACGTAGGTCAGCGGATCCTTCGGCAGGCCGACTTCGCCGTTCGAGGACACCGGGCCGGCCGGGGTCGACGGATCGCTGACGGTGCCGATCGGGCTCAGGCCGGTCGGGACGCCGTTCTCGTCGATGCCGGTGTAGGTGAAGTACTCGAAGGTGTAGGTCGAGGCACCCACGCCGCGGATGGCAACCGCGTTCGGCATGTTCAGGAAGTAGCGGCCGGCGTTACCGAAGACCTTGAACGACGAGTCGCCGTTCACGTCCCAGGCGAAGCCCAGTCGCGGCTGCCACTGCGTGCCGCTGTCCACGAACTTCTGGCCGGTGTCGGAGAAGTTCTGGTAGGTGTCGGCGCGGACGCCCAGCGACAGCAGCAGGTTGTCGGTGACCTGCCACTTGTCTTCCAGGTAGTAGGCATTCTGCTTGTTGTGCATGCTGGTGGTGTCGAAGTAGCGCAGGCGGCGAACCGCATAACCGCAGTTCGACGAACGACCACCCGACAGGTCCATCAGCGGAGCGCCATCGCACGCACCGGGGACGGTGCCGGTGGAACCGACGCCCAGCGAGGTCGCCATGTTGCCCTGGTCGCTCGAGGCCTTCACGTATCCCCAGTAATCCGCAACCTGGCTGGTACCTTCGTTCTCGCCTTCCAGCTTGGTGTTGTCCATGCCGAGGGTGAAGGTGTGGTCGCCCAGCAGCCACTCGAGCTCGACGCGCAGACCATCGGTGTAGTCGCTCGTGTTCGAGGTGGCGCGGTAGGTCGCCTGGTTGTTGCGGATCGCATGGCCGCCGTTGAGCGACGGGTTCTGGCTGGTCGAACCGGCGATCGCCGGCAGGCCGGTCAGGTACGGCGAAGTGTTGTAGCGGTTGCGCGAACGACCGTACGTGGCGCTGAGCGTCAGGTTGTCGGTCAGGTAACCGGTGTACTTCAGGATCGAGAACTCGGTGTTCGACTTGGTACCGGTCGCCGGCTGCAGGTAGTCGCCGTAGGCGTACGAATCCCAGTCGAAGTCGTAGGTCTTGCCGGTCTCCTCGTACTTCTCGGAGACGTAGGTCGCTTCGAGCAGGTTGTTGTCGTTGATGTTCCAGTTGATCTTGGCGTACACCTTCGGATCATCCGAGGAGTACTTGCTGCCGGTCTGCGAGAAGCCCGCGTCGGGGTTGCCACCGGGCGAGTTGCGGTTGCCCTTGGCGTTCTCGGCCGACACGAAGAAGAACAGCTTGTCCTTCAGCAGCGGGCCGCCGACGTACGCGCTGTAGACGGTCTCCCAGGACAGGCGGTCGCGGCCGCTGTCGTAGGCGACGCCCGGCAGGGAGTCATTGTCATAGGCATAGCCGTCCGGCAGGTCCTGGTTCGGGAACCAGCGGTCCGGACGCTCGGCCTTCAGGCTCTTCGGCGTGTAGACGATCTGGCCGCCGAACGTCCAGTCGTTGGTGCCGCTCTTGCCGATCTGGCTGATCACGCCACCCGACGAACGGCCGTACTTGGCGCCGTAGCCA
>DASTWT010000264.1:0-2429 GCA_035765815.1 Luteimonas sp.
CGGCCTGGAGATGAGCGGCAACCCGCGCGCGTTCAACGACATGCTCGACTGCATGTACCACGGCGGCAAGGTCGCGATGCTCGGCATCCAGCCCAAGGGCGCCGGCATCGACTGGGACAAGGTGATCTTCAAGGGCCTGACGCTGCAGGGCATCTACGGCCGGAAGATGTACGAGACCTGGTACAAGATGACGCAGCTCGTGCTCAGCGGCTTCCCGCTCGGCAAGGTCCTCACCCACCAGTTGCCCGTCGACCGCTTCCAGGAAGGCTTCGACCTGATGGAAGCGGGCAAGTCGGGCAAGGTCGTGCTGAGCTGGAATTAATGCGGGTCCCTCCGCAAGAGCCCGCACATCCATGTGCGGACTTTCAAAGGAAAAGCCATGTCTTCGACTGACATCTACGCGGCGACGCTGGACGAGATCCGCGACGCAGGACTGTTCAAGTCCGAGCGTGTCATCACCAGCCCGCAAGCGGCGGAAATCACGCTGGCCGACGGGCGGACGGTGCTGAACTTCTGCGCCAACAACTACCTCGGCCTGGCCGACCACCCGGCGATGATCGCCGCGGCGAAGGAAGCCCTGGACACGCACGGTTTCGGGATGGCCTCGGTGCGCTTCATCTGCGGCACCCAGGACCTGCACAAGCAGCTGGAAGCGACGATCGCGCGCTTCTTCGGCACCGAGGACACGATCCTGTACGCCGCCTGCTTCGACGCCAACGGCGGCCTGTTCGAGCCGCTGCTCGGCGAAGGGGACGCGGTGATCAGCGACGCGCTCAACCATGCCTCGATCATCGACGGCGTGCGCCTGTGCAAGGCGAAGCGCTACCGCTACGCCAACTGCGACATGGCCGACCTGGAGAAGCAGCTGCAGCAGGCCCGCGCCGACGGCGCGAAGCAGATCCTGGTCACCAGCGACGGCGTGTTCTCGATGGACGGCTTCATCGCCCCGCTGGACGAGATCACGCGCCTGGCGAAGCAGTACGGCGCGCTGGTGCACATCGACGAATGCCACGCCACCGGCTTCCTCGGCGCCACCGGGCGCGGCTCGGCCGAGGTGAAGGGCGTGATGGACCGCATCGACATCTTCACCGGCACGCTCGGCAAGGCGATGGGCGGCGCGCTCGGCGGCTTCACCACCGCGAAGCGCGAAGTCGTGGAGCTGCTGCGGCAGCGCTCGCGCCCCTACCTGTTCTCGAACTCGCTGCCGCCGCACGTGGTGGCCGCCGGCATCAAGGCCTTCGAGATGCTGGCCGGCGCGGGCGAGCTGCGCGAGCGCCTCGCCGCGAACACCGCGCATTTCCGCGAGCGCATGGGCGCCGCCGGCTTCGACATCAAGCCCGGCGTGCACCCGATCTGCCCGGTGATGCTGTACGACGCGCCCCTGGCGCAGAAGTTCGCCGAGCGCCTGCTCGAGGAAGGCATCTACGCGATCGGCTTCTTCTTCCCGGTGGTGCCGCAGGGCCAGGCGCGCATCCGCACGCAGATCTCGGCAGCGCACACCCGCGAGCACCTCGACCGCGCCATCGACGCCTTCACCCGCATCGGCCGCGAGCTCGCCGTCATCGCCTAGAAGCATTTTTGCCACGGATTTGCACGGATCAACACGGATTGGATTCAGGCGATTGCCGTGAGTCGCATGGACCCAATCCGTGTTTATCCGTGTTGATCCGTGGCTAACGGCTTTTTGCCGGCGAGGGAGGCGATTTCCGAGGTCGTGAGGGGGCGCCAGGCGCCCTTCGCGAGGTCGCCCAGGGCGAGGTCGCCGATGGCGGTGCGCACGAGGCGCAGCACGCCGATGTCGAAGGCTTCGAGCAGGCGGCGGATGTGGCGGTTGCGGCCTTCGTCCAGCACGATCTCCAGCCACGCGTTGCGCGTGCCCGCCCGCAGCAGCGTCGCCGCCTTCGCCCGCAGCGGGCCTTCCCCGTCCGGCGCGTCCACGCCGGCGACGAGCGCCTGCAACAGCGCGGCATCGGGGATCGCATCCACCTGCACGTGGTAGGTCTTGTCCGGGCCGGTCGCCGGATCGGTGATGCGCGCGGCCCACGCAGGATCGTTGCTGAAGAGCAGCAAGCCCTCGCTCGCCTTGTCGAGTCGCCCCACCGGCGCGATCCACGGCAGCCCCGGGCCGTCGAAGCAGCGATAGACGGTGTCGCGGCCGCGCTCGTCGCTGGCGGTGGTGACCAGGCCGCGCGGCTTGTTCAGGGCGAGGTGGACGGGCGCCGCGTCGCGCAGCGGCACGCCGTCGATCGCGATGCGCGCGCCAGGCGCGACCGGGCGTTCCGGGTCGCGGACCACGCGCCCGTCGACGGCGACGCGGCCTTTCGCGATCCAGCGCGCGGCGACGCTGCGCGAACACGCGCCGCGCCGGGACAGCGTGCGCGCGAGGCCGTGCCTGGGCGCGGGACGCTCAGTCAGAGGGCGGCACGACG
>DASTWT010000265.1:0-3782 GCA_035765815.1 Luteimonas sp.
CTACGACGCCGGCTGGAACATCGACTGGGACTACAACCGCAGCGATCCCAAGCACCTGTTCCGGCCCTGGGGCTTCCAGCCGGGACACCAGGTCGAATGGGCGAAGCTGCTGCTCACGCTGCGCACCCACCTGGGCGCACGCGGCGGCGATGGCTTCGGCCTGGACCCAGAAGTACTTGTCGTCGTCGCACCAGGCACCGTCGGGCGCGAAGCCGTAGACGATGCCGCCGAGGTCGGCATCCCACGAACGTTCCAGCGCGGTGTCGAACAGCCTGCGCGCGGTCGGCAGCAGCCAGCCCGGCGCTTCGGCGCCGCGCGCGCCGAGGTGGGCGCGCAGCGTGAGCAGCAGCTTCGCCCATTCGACCTGGTGGCCGGGCTGGAAGCCCCACGGCCGGAACAGGTGCTTCGGGTCGCTGCGGTTGTAGTCCCAGTCGATGTTCCAGCCCGCGTCGTAGTGCTCCCACACGAGGCCGCCCGCGAGCGCGGCCTGGCGCCGGGTCATGTGGTCGGCGAGCAGCAGCGCCCGATCGAGGTGGCGCGCTTCGCCGCTCGCCTCGAACGCGGCGAGGTGCGCCTCGCACAAGTGCATGTTCGCGTTCTGGCCGCGGTAGCCCGAGAACCGCCAGTGCTCGTCGGCTTCATCCCTGTACAGGCCGGCGTCGGCGTCCCAGAAGCGTGCTTCGAGCAGGTCGCGGGTTTCTTCCATCCATGCGGCGGTGTCGAAGCGCGCGCCGCCGATGCCGGCCTTGCGCGCGCTGGCGTAGGCCAGCAACACGAAGGCCATGCCGTAGGCGTGGCGCGTGCGGTCTTCCGGCTTGCCGTCGCGCAGCGTCCAGGCATAGGCGCCGCTGGCGGCATCGCGGTGCGCGTCGCGCAGGTAGCGCAGGCCGTGCTCCGCGGCGGCCAGGAACTCGGGCGCCAGCGCGCTTTCGGGGAACTCGCGCGCGGCCATCGCGTAGTCGTAGACGAAACGCGTGCTGCTGACGAGGTGGCGGTGGCGCGCGTCGTAGACGCGGCCGTCGTCGCGGAAATAGTGGAAAAAGCCGCCGGCCGGATCGATCGCGCGCGGATGGTAGAAGTCCATCGTGTCGGCGACGTGCGCGCGCAGGACGACGGCGTCGGCGAAGTCGGGGACGGGCGTGGCGGGCAGGCGGGGATGGGGCGCGGTCATGCGGCCTCGGCGAGCAGCGCGGCGACGTCCGCGCGGGTGGGCATGGCGGCGAAGGCGCCGTAGCGGGTGGTGGCCAGCGCGCCGCAGGCGGCCGCATGGCGCAGCAGGTTGCCGCGGAGCGCGACGTCGTCGAACGCGATCGCCAGGCGGTCCGCGTCGAGGCCCAACGCGGCGATGCGGTGCAGCAGCCCGGCGACGAAGGCGTCGCCCGCGGCGGTGGTGTCGACCGCGTCGACGCGGAACGTGGGCGCTTCGCCGCGCTGCGAGCGCGTCCACCAGCGGATGGGGCCGGCGCCGCCGTCGGTCACGAGGAGCACGCGCGCGCAGTTCGCGAACAGGCGCGAGACCACCGCTTCCTCGCCGTCGTCCTGCGCCAGCCACTCCAGCTCCTCGCGGCTGAGCTTCACGAGCTGCGCGCGTTCCAGCGCCCGCCAGGCGACCGGGCGCGGGTCGGCGCCGCGCGACCACAGCGCCGGCCGCAGGTTGAGGTCGAAGCTGGCGAGCGCGCCCGCATCGGCCGCGAGCGCCATGCCGTGCAGCGTCGCCTCGGCGATGCCCGGCTCGGTGAGGCTGTTCGAGCAGCAATGGAACACCGCGAGCGACGCGAGCGCGGCGGCGTCGAAGTCCTCCGCGCGGAACAGCAGGTCCGCCGCCGGCGGCCGGTAGAAGCTGAAGCTGCGTTCGCCGTCCTCGTCCAGCGACACGAACGCGAGCGCGGTCGGCGCCGCCGAGGTCCAGCGCACCTGCGTGGTGTCCACGCCGTGGCGCCGCAGCTGCGCGAGCAGGAAGCAGCCGAACATGTCCTCGCCCAGCATGCCGATGAAGCGCGCATCCCCGCCGAGCCGGGCCACGCCCACCGCGACGTTCGCGGGCGCGCCGCCGGCGTGGCGCGAGAACCGGCGCACCGCGTCGTCGGCGCCGGGCGGATCGGCGAGGAAGTCGATCAGCGCCTCGCCGAAGCAGGCGACGCCGTGGCGCGCCGGCGCGTTCAATGCACGGCGTCCGGTCCGGCCGCCGGATTCGCACCGGCGCCGTCGGCGCCGGCGGGCACCGGCAGCGGATCCGCGGCGCGCGAGCCGCGCAGCCCGTACCACGCGATGTACGCGTAGCAGGCCATCGGCAGCACGAACGCGTGCTGGATGCCGATGCGGTCGGCGAGCAGGCCCTGCAGCAGCGGCACCACTGCGCCGCCGACGATGGCCATGATCAGCAGGCTGGAGGCGCGGCCGGTGAGCGCGCCGAGGCGCTCGATCGCGGTGGTGAAGATGGTCGGGAACATCACCGAATTGAACAGGCCGATCGCGAGCACGCTCCACATCGCGACGGAACCGTGCGACGCCATCGTCACCGCCAGCAGCAGCGCCGCGACGCCGGCCGCCGTCGCCAGCAGCCGGCGTGCGTCGGCGCGCACCAGCAGCGCCGCGCCGACGAAGCGGCCGAGCATCGCGCCGCCCCAGTAGTACGAGAGATAGCGGCTGGCCGTCGCCGGATCCAGGCCGCCGGTGTCCGGCGCGGAGATGTAGTTGATCAGGAAGCTGCCGATCGAGACTTCGGCGCCGACGTAGAGGAAGATCGCGACCACGCCCCAGCGCAGCCGCCGGTGCCGCAGCGCCTCGGTGAAGGTATGGCGGGAGGCGTCGCCGGCATCGGTGGCCTCGCGCTGTGCGGGGATGCGCATCGCCGCCACGAACACCGCCAGCGCGACCAGCCCAGCCGCCAGCCACAGGTAGGGCGCCTGCACCGACTGCGCCTGGGTGATGCGATAGGTTTCGCGCGCGGCGTCGCCCATCGCCGCGAGCTGTTCCGCGCCGAGCACCGCGCCCGACAGGATCAGCGGCCCGATCGCGAACGGGAAGATCGTCGTGCCGAGCGAGTTCAGCGCCTGCGCCAGGTTCAACCGGCTGTGCGCGCCCGCGGGATCGCCCAGCAGGCTGATGTACGGATTCGCCGCCACCTGCAACAGGGTGATGCCGCTCGCGAGCACGAACAGCGCCAGCAGGAACAGCGGGTACGACGGCATGCCCGCCGCCGGGAAGAACAGCACCGCGCCCGCGGCGGCCACGAGCAGGCCGGCGACGATGCTCGCCTTGTAGCCGATGCGCGAGACCACCGCGCCGGCCGGCAGCGACATCAGGAAGTACGCGCCGAAGAAGGTGAACTGGATGAGCATGGTCTGCGCGTAGTCCATCGCGAAGACCGCCTTCAGGTGCGGGATCAGCACGTCGTTGAGGCTGGTGAGGCCGCCCCAGACGAAGAAGATCAGGCTCACCACCGCGAGCGCGGCGGGATTGGACAGCGGGCGCGAAGGCGTCTGCGTCGGAGTCATGCGTCGGGTCCCTGTGCGAGGAGGCTGCTGGCGCGGACCACCAGGCGCGCGTCGGCGACGATGGTGCGTGGCGCTTGCGTCGAAGCTGCCGCCGGCCGGCCTTGCGCGCCGGCGAGGCGCTCGAGCACCAGCCGCGCGGCCTGCATCCCGCGCTCGCGCGGGGCGACGGCGATCGTGGTGAGCGGCGGTGCGGACACGGCGGCTTCCGGGATGTCGTCGAAGCCCGTGAGCGCGAAGTCGGCGCCGGCGCGGCGTCCGCGCGCGGCGAGCCCGCTCATCAGGCCG
>DASTWT010000266.1:0-2181 GCA_035765815.1 Luteimonas sp.
ACTGGTCGACACCGCGCCCGACGACGTCGCCGCGATCCTGTTCACCAGCGGCAGCACCGGCGTGCCCAAGGGCGTGGTGTACCGGCACCGGCATTTCGTCGCGCAGGTGGCGATGCTGCGCGATGCGTTCGGCATCGAAGCGGGCGGGGTGGACCTGCCGACCTTCCCGCCGTTCGCGCTGTTCGATCCGGCGCTCGGGCTGACCTCGATCATTCCGGACATGGATCCGACACGCCCCGCGAACGCCGACCCGCGCAAGCTGCTGCGCGCGATGGAACGGTTCGGCGTCACCCAGCTGTTCGGTTCGCCGGCGCTGATGCGCGTGCTCGCGGAACACGGCGCGCCGCTGCCCGGCGTGAAGCTC
Source organism: Luteimonas sp. (assembly GCA_035765815.1). Taxonomy (GTDB): domain Bacteria; phylum Pseudomonadota; class Gammaproteobacteria; order Xanthomonadales; family Xanthomonadaceae; genus Cognatiluteimonas. The sequence goes on from DASTWT010000266.1 coordinate 365, forward strand.
GCCACCAGCGCAGGCGCGCCGGTGCCGCCCGGCGTCGTCGCGCGGATGCTGGAGCTGTTGCCGGACGGCGCGCGCTTCTGGACGCCGTACGGTGCGACCGAATGCCTGCCGGTCGCCGCGATCGAAGGCCGCGAGCTGCTGTCGCTGCGCGCGCGCACCGAAGCCGGCGCGGGCACCTGCGTCGGGCGCCCGGTGGCGCCGAACGAGGTGCGCATCATCCGCATCGAGGACGACGCGATCCTCGAGTGGCGCGACGACCTGCTCGTCGCCCCGGGCGAAGTCGGCGAGATCACCGTCGCCGGCCCGAGCGCGACCGACGCCTATTTCAATCGCGACGTGCAGACGCGCCTGGCGAAGATCCGCGAAGGCGACCGCATCGTGCATCGCATGGGCGACCTCGGCTGGTTCGACGGCGAAGGACGGTTGTGGTTCTGCGGGCGGAAGTCGCAGCGCGTGGTCGTCGATGCGGCGACGACGCTGTGCACCGAGCAGGTCGAGCCGGTGTTCAACGCGCACCCCGCGCTGCGGCGCTGCGCGCTGGTCGGCGTGGGCCCGCGAGGTGCGCAACGGCCGGTGCTGGTGTACGAGCTCGAGGCCGGGGCCGCGGGTCGCGCGCGTTTCGACGTCCCCGCGGAACTGCGCGCGATCGCCGCGGCACATCCGCGGCTCGCGGCGATCGCCGCGTTCATGCGCTACCCGAAACCGCTCCCCGTCGACATCCGCCATAACGCCAAGATCGGCCGCGAGGTGCTGGCGGCGTGGGCGGCGAAGCAGCCGCTGGCGGATCGCGCATGAGGATCCTTGTCACGGGCGGCGGCGGTTTCCTCGGCCAGGCGCTGTGCCGGGGCCTGGTCGAACGCGGCCACGAGGTCGCCAGCTTCAACCGCGGCGCGTATCCGGCGCTCGACGCGTCCGGCGTGCGCCAGCTGCGCGGCGACCTCGCCGATCGCGACGCGGTACTCGCGGCGGCGCAGGGCTGCGATGCGGTGTTCCACAACGCGGCGAAGGCCGGCGCGTGGGGCAGTTACGACAGCTACCACCGGGCGAACGTCGTCGGCACCGACAACGTCATCGCCGCGTGCCGGCTGCACGGCATCGGCCGCCTCGTGTACACGTCGACGCCGAGCGTCACCCATCGCGCCACGCACCCGGTCGCGGGCGGCACGGCAGACGAGGTGCCGTACGGCGAGCACCTGAAGGCGCCGTACGCGGCGACCAAGCTCGTCGCGGAGAAGGCCGTGCTCGCGGCGAACGGCAATGCGCTCGCGACCGTCGCGCTGCGGCCGCGCCTGATCTGGGGCGTCGGCGACCAGCAGCTCGTGCCTCGACTGGCCGAACGCTCGCGCGCCGGGCGCCTGCGGCTGGTCGGCGGCGGCGACAACCTCGTCGACACCACCTACATCGACAACGCCGCGCAGGCGCACTTCGACGCGTTCGAGCATCTTGCGCCGGGCGCCGCCTGCGCCGGCCACGCGTACTTCATCAGCAACGGCGAACCGAAGCCGATGCGCGAGATCGTCAACGCGCTGCTCGCCGCGGTGGGCGCGCCGCCGGTGACGAAGTCGCTGCCGTTCGGCGCGGCGTACGCGATCGGCGCCGCGTGCGAGGCGGCGTGGACCCTGCTGCCGCTGCGCGGCGAGCCGCCGCTGACGCGCTTCCTCGCGGAACAGCTGGCGACGACGCACTGGTACGACATGGGGCCGGCCCGCCGTGACTTCGGCTACGTGCCCCGCGTCTCCATCGCCGAGGGCCTCGCCCGCCTGGCCGGCGCCTCGTAGAGCCGAGCCATGCCCGGCTCAGGATCCGGCCGACCATGG
>DASTWT010000267.1:0-2529 GCA_035765815.1 Luteimonas sp.
CGCTGGTGATCGTCTACGGCGCGATCGAGCTGCTGCTCGGCTTCACCGGCCTGCAGCCCGGCGTGGCGCATTTCGCGCACCTGGGCGGCATGCTATTCGGCTGGCTGCTCATCCGCTACTGGCGCGGCCAGCCGCCGTTCGGGCGCGGCGGGCCGCGCCGTCCGCGGCCGCGCATCGTGCGCTGACGTGGGGCCGATCCACGGTCGCTCCGCGCGATTCAGCCGACCATGGGTCGGCTCTACCGCCAGACCTTGACCTGCTGCGGGGCGGGGCGCTGCATCGGCGTTCCCGCCGCGCACGAGAACGCGGCACCGAAGCCCGGGTCGTCCGCGAGCGGGCCGTTCGCGCGCCACTGGCCCGGTGCGTGCACGTCCGTGGCGGCCAGCCGCTGCGCGACGTCGGCCGACATCTGCTGCGGCCAGAGCCGCGCCCAGCCCTGGTAGAAGAACTGCTTCGCGACCTGTGCGGGATCGGGCAGCGCCGGCTGCGCGGACTTCTTCGCGGGCGCGGCGGGAGCAGGCGGCGCCGCCGCCGCGGGCAACGCGGCCTGCATCGCGTCCAGCGCCAGCTCGACGCCGCCGAGGTCGGCCGCATCCTCCACGCGGGTCTGGGCGCCCGCCACGAACGTGCCGGGCAATCCCGGCCACGGATAGGCGCCGTATTGCACCGACAGCGCGGACAGCACGGACTCCCACGCGGCGGCGTCCGCCGGCGTCCACCAGTCGCGCACGGCGCCGGTCGCGTCGACGTTGCGGCCGATGCCGTCGAAGCCATGGGTGAGCTCGTGGCCGACGAGCGCGCCGAACGCGCCGTAGTTCGCCGCGGATTCGCGCGCCATGTCGAACACCGGCGGCTGCAGCATCGCCGCGGTGACGATCAGCCGGTTCTGCGCGGGGTCGTAGGCGAGCGCCGGCTGCTGCGGCAGCACCGGCCAGCGGCGGTCGGCGTTGCCGCGGCCGATCCGCTTCATCTCCTCGCGATGGCGCCAGGTCGAGGCGATCAGCATGTTGCCGCCGAAGCTGCCGCGGCCCATCGGCTGCACGGTGTAGTCGAGGTCGCGCGCAGGCACGCCGACCTCGATCTTCAGCTGCGCGAGCTTGGCCTTCGCCTGTTCGCGCGTGGCCGGCGCCATCCATGCGGCGCGCTCGATGCCGCGGCCGAGCGCATCGCGCACCTGCACGGCGATCTCCTGGGCGCGGGCGCGCGCGTCCGCGGGCAGGTAGCGCGCGGCGTATTCGTGGCCGAGCATCGGGCCGGCGGCGAGGTTCATGGCCGCCAGCACCTGCTCGCGGCGCGGCAGCGGCGCGGTTTCGCCGCGCAGCACCGTGCCGCGGAAGCCGTAGTCGACATCGCGCCAGGCCTTCGACAGGTAGGGCGCCATCGCGGCTGCGACCTGGTAGCGCAGGTAGGCCTTCCACTGGTCCGGCTTGAGCTGGTCCACCATCGCGTCGAGCTGGGCGAACAGCGCCGGGTTGGCGAGCGAGACGCTGTCGTCGGTCACGCCCTGCGACTGCAGGAAGGCCTGCAACTGCAGGTGCCTGAACTGCTTGTCGAGGCCGGCGACGGCGAGCGGCGCGTAGTTCGCGCGCGGATCGCGCAGCAGGCTCGGCGGACGCGAGGCCCGGGCGATCCGCGTTTCCAGGTCGATCACCGCCTGCACGTCCGCCTGCAGCCGTTCCGGCCGCGTGCCGGCGAGGATGAGGAGCTTGCCGACGTAGTCGCGGTAGCGGTCGAACAAGGCCTTGGCGTCCGCGTCGGTGCGGGTGTAGTACGCCGGGTCCGGCAGGCCGAGGCCGCCCTGGGAGAGATACCCGATGTGCCGGGTCATGTCGTCCAGGTCGACGTCCGGGCCGAAGTTGAACAGCACCGGGATGCCGACCTGGTGCAGCGCCGCGATCGCAGCCGGCACGTCCTTCGTCCGCCGGATCGAATCGATGCGCGACAGCAGCGGCGCGATCGGGTTGGCGCCGTCGCGCTCGACCGCGGCCTCGTCGAGGCCGCTGGCCCAGAAGTCGCCCAGCAGCTTGGCGACGCCGCCCTGCGCGCTGCGCATGTCCTCGTCGAGCAGGTCGAACTGCTGCTGGTGCGCGCGCTCGGCCAGCTGCCCGAGCGCGGACTGCAGCCCGGTGCCGGCGACCAGCAGGTTCGCCTTGAGCCAGTCGGCGTTGGCCTGCGCGTAGTAGTCCTGGCACGCCGGTGCGATCGCGGGCTTTTTCGCGGCCTTCTTCTTCGCGGCGCCGGCCTGCGGCGAGGCCAGCAGCGCCGCGGCGGCGGCCAGTCCGATCGAGAGCGCGAGCGCGCGCAGTTTCGGCATCCGGATCCGTCCTTCGAAGTGGGCGCGGCGAGTGTAGCAACGCCCCGCGACCCCTCCGTGAACGCACCGCCGCCCAGGTTGCATCGAAGCCTTGACGGCACCGAAGCGGCGAGACCCGGCGTGCGGAGGCGGTGGAAGCGTGCGTGGAATTCCGGGGGCCTTGGCGGCATGGATGCCGCCACGGAGCCTACAGGGACGTACTTGCGGCGTCCCCC
>DASTWT010000268.1:0-9222 GCA_035765815.1 Luteimonas sp.
GCCTACATGGACGTACTTGCGGCGTCCCCCGGAATTCCACGCACGCTTCCGGCGCCCCGTCCGGAGCGGGGACCAGCGTCAGAGGCCGGGCGGGAGGGTGACCTGGAAGCGGGTGCCGCCGAGTTCGGGAGACGCGCCGACCTCGAGCTCGCCGCGATAGCTGCGCACGATGTCCTGCACGATCGCCAGCCCGATCCCGTGTCCCTGCACCCGCTCGTCGCCGCGCACCCCGCGCTGCAGGACGGCCGCGACGCGGTCGGGCGGGATGCCCGGGCCGTCGTCGTCGACCGCGATGCGCAGGCCGGCGCGGCGGTTCGGCGCTTCCTCGCCGATGCGCACGGTCAGCAGCACGCGCGAGCCGGCCCACTTGAACGCGTTCTCCAGCAGGTTGCCCAGCAGTTCCTGCAGGTCGCCGGGCTCGCCGTGGAAGCGCGCGGCGGGGTCGATGTCGAATTCGCAGATGGTGCCTTTCGACGCGTAGATCTTCTCGAGGCCGCGCACGATCTGCTCGGCGTGCGGCTCGATCGCGACCGGCGCGGCGAACAGCTTGTGGCCGCCCGAGGCCGCGCGCGTGAGCTGGTAGCCGACGAGGTCGTTCATCCGGCGCAGTTGCGTTTCCATCTCTTCGCGCAGCTCGGCCTCGCCGGCGCCGCTGTCCAGGCGCGTGCGCAGCACCGCGAGCGGCGTCTTCAGGCTGTGGGCGAGGTCGGCGAGCGTGTTGCGCTGGCGGTCGAGGTTCTCGCGCTCGCTGTCCACCAGCGCGTTGATGCTTTCGGTGAGCGGCGCGAGCTCGCGCGGATGGCGGCCGCTCATGCGCGCGAGCTGGCCCCGTTGCACCTTCGTCAGCTCGCCGACCACGCGTCGCAGCGGCAGCAGGCTCCAGCGCAGCACCAGCGCCTGCAGGAACAGCAGCAACACCGCGGCGATGCCGAGGTAGCCCCACAGCGCGCGCCGGAACACGCTGACCTGCTTCGGCAGCGTGCCGGCGTCCTCCATGATGCTGATCGTGTACGGGAATTCGGCCGCGGTGCCGCGCGTCGCATCGACCAGGCCGATGCTGTAGCGGTACACCTCGCCGTGCAATCCGTCGCTGCGCGTGATCGGCAGCGGTCCGTCGAAGCGCTCCTCGTGCCCGGAGAGCATCTCGGTGTCGGGGAGCATGGGTCCCTGCGAGGACAGCGAGGACCAGCGCCCGTCGGGCAGTTCGATCGTCGCGTAGAGGCCGCTGCCGGGGCGGTCGAAGCGGCCTTCCGGCGGCACGTCCGGCGGGATCAGGGTGCCGTCGCGGGCGAAGTCCGTATGGCCCGCGTAGTACAGCGCGTACGACTTCAGGCGCTCGCGCTGGCCCTGGCTGGCGACGTCGACGAAGGCGCGGTCGAGCGCATAGCCGGTGAGCGCGAGGAAGGCGACGAGGCCGAGGCTGGCCGCCCACAGTTGCCGCGACTGCAGCGACCGCGGTCGCCAGCGCAACAGTGGTTCACGCGCCCCCGGCACGCGAACGCCGGCTCAATCGCCGCTGCGCGGGATCGCGAAGCGGTAGCCGCGGCCGCGCACGGTCTCGATCGGCTTGAGCGTCCCGTCGGGGTCGAGCTTCTTGCGCAGGCGGCCGATGAACACTTCGAGCACGTTCGAATCGCGGTCGAAGTCCTGCTGGTAGATGTGCTCGGTGAGGTCGGCCTTCGAGACGAGCTCGCCGGCGTGCATCATCAGGTACTCGAGCACCTTGTACTCGTAGCTGGTCAGGTCGACGTTGGCGCCGTTGACGGTGACCGTCTGCGCGGCGAGGTCGAGCACGACCGGGCCGCAATCGAGCGTCGGCTTGCTCCAGCCGGCGGCGCGGCGGACCAGCGCGTTGATGCGCGCCAGCAGTTCCTCGATGTGGAAGGGCTTGACCAGGTAGTCGTCGGCGCCCTGCTTCAGGCCCTCGACCTTGTCCTGCCAGCTCGAGCGCGCCGTGAGGATCAGCACCGGGAACTGCTTGCCTTCCTCGCGCAGCGCCTTCACCAGTTCCATGCCGGACATCTTCGGCAGGCCGAGGTCGATGATCCCGAGGTCGAACGGGACCTCGCGGCCCATGTACAGGCCTTCCTCGCCGTCCTGGGCGGCATCGACCGCGAAGCCTTCGCGCTTCAGGCGCGCGGCGAGGGTCTCGCGCAGCGGGGCTTCGTCTTCGACGAGCAGGATACGCATCGATCAGAACTCCGTTTCCAGGCGGGGCAACTGCAGGAGGCCGCATCGCACGGCCGCGAACGCTGGCCTCGATTGGACGCCAGCGAAGCTGAATATTGCCTATTCAGTCGTCGTTGTCGCGTGTAGGCACGGAATCGTCGTCCTGCACCGGATGCCTGGCCGGCTGCTGCGGGTCGTCCATGTAGACCTGCACGCGGCCGCGATCGTCCACGAACTTGATCCGGTTGATGTTGCGGCCGTCGTAGGGGACCCGCTCGGCGCTCAGCACCTGGCCGCGGGTACGCCGCTCGACCCGGCGCACGCTGTCGGACAGCGCGTCCTCGTTGCGGCGGGGCGGCGGCTGCGGCGGGGTCCACTCGGGGCGCGGCGGGGGCCGGCGGGCCTCCGCCTGCTGCCGGGCGTCCTGGTCGGCCCGGGGGCGGTCGCCTTCCATGCGCCCGCGATGCTGCTGCGGCGAGGCCACGGCGGTCCCCACGGCGCCCAGCAGGGCGACGAGCAACAGGATCGCGGGACGGGACGGCAACGGCATGGGCGGGAGCTCCTCTGGAGCAGCGATTGTCGAAAGCAGGCGGTGAATCCGTCCTTAACTTTCCGGAGACATCGTCGGCCGGGTTCAGGTCCGGCCGGGCCGGCGCCTCAGAAGACCTCGGCGACGCAGCAGCGCAGCGAGCCCCCGGCGGCTTCGATGGCGTCCAGCGGCACCCGGCGGAGGGCGAAGCCGGCGGCGGACAGCGCCTGGCGGTTGCCGGCCGACAGCGCGGCGGCGGCCGCCTCGCTCATCCAGGCGGTGTCGCCGGGCAGCGCGATCGCGTTGCCGGCGAAGGCCGCCTGCTCCGCCGCCGACAGCAGGATCGCATGCGGCCCGTAGAGCGCGGCGATGGCCTCCGCGACGGCCGGGTCGGCGAACCCCGCCGGGCAGACCAGGGCTGCGCGCCCGGCCAGCACCGCGAGCACCACGTTGGCGTGGTATTCGCCCGGTGCCAGGTCGAACAGCAGGGTCGCGCGCAGGCCGAAGGCCTCGTGCATCAACCGCGCGCCGGCCTCGTCGCAACGCTCCGACAGCCCGCAGAAGCCGAGCCCGCGCGCACGGTCGACGACCAGGGCGCCGGTGAGCTCGCAGGGATGCGGCTGCCCGGACAGGTCGATTTCCGCGTAGTCGAGCACGCCGCCGAGGAAACCGCGGATGTCGGCGCGCGCGGCCTCGCGCTGCCGCACCGCGTGGCGCATGCGGCCGACGACGTAACGGCCCGCGACGGTGGCGAAGACGTTGTTGGGGAACACGGCGTCCGGCGTTTCCGGATCGCCGGGAAAACAGACGGTCGGCAGGACTTCGGCCAGCGCGCGTTGCAGGCCGCGATGCTCGGCCAGCGCGCGCGATGCGTCGAATGCGCCGGCCGCGGCCATGTAACGGTTGTCCTGCGCCGACTCCTGCGCCAGCGCGAACCCTTCCGGCGCCACCAGGAAGGCGGCGCGCGCGACCGGCGGGCCGAAGTCGGGCGCGAGCCCGCGGGCGAAGTCGACGAAGGCGGCGCAGTCGCGGGTGATCATCGGCCGATGGTACGCGTGCGGCGTGGGCGCTGCGGCGGGGTCACGGTGCCCCCGCCGCGACGCTCAGGCCGCGGCGGCGAACGCGCCGGTGACGGCGAGCGCGCGTTCGACCAGCGACCAGTCCGCGCCCGGCTTGTGCGCGCCTTCGCTCAGCACCTGCCGGAATGCGCGGCCGCCGCGCTCGCCGTTGAACAGTCCGAGGATGTGCCGGGTGACGTGCTTGAGCGGCACGCCGCGTGCGAGCCAGGCTTCGACGTGCGGGCGGAACGCGTCGAGCAATTCCGCGCGCGTGCGCACCGGGCCGCCCCACCACGCGGCATCGATCCGGTGCAGCAGGTAGGGATCGTGGTACGCCGCGCGCCCGAGCATCGCGCCGTCGGCGTGCGCGAGGTGCCCGGTCGCTTCCTCGAGCGTCGCGATGCCGCCGTTGACGACGACCTGCAGCGCCGGCCGCTCCGCCTTCAGCCGGTACGCCCAGTCGTAGCGCAGCGGCGGCACTTCGCGATTCTCCTTCGGCGACAGCCCCTTCAGCCAGGCATTGCGCGCGTGCACGACGAACATGCCGCAGCCCGCTTCCGCGACCGCGTCGATGAAATGCGCGAAACGGTCCCAGTCGTGGTCGTCGTCGACGCCGAGCCGGCACTTCACCGTCACCGGCACGTGCCGCGGCAGCGCCGACACCGCCTCGATCATCGCCGCGACGCCTTCGGCCACCAGCGACGGCTCGCGCATCAGGCACGCGCCGAAACGCCCCGCCTGCACGCGGTCGGACGGGCAGCCGCAGTTGAGGTTGATCTCGTCGAAGCCGCGTTCCGCGCCGATGCGCGCCGCCTGCGCCAGCAGCGCCGGTTCGCTGCCGCCGAGCTGCAACGCCACCGGATGCTCGACCGGATCCATCGCCAGCAGCCGCGCGCGGTCGCCGTGGATCACCGCGTTCGCGTGCACCATCTCGGTGTACACGCGCGCATGCGGCGCGATCACGCGATGGAACACCCGGCAATGGGTGTCCGTCCAGTCCATCATCGGGGCGACGGACAGGCGCAGCGCTTCGGCGGCGATGGCGGGGGCGGCGTGCATCGCCGCGTATTGTAGTCAGTGCGCGCGCCGGGCGGGACGCTGCGGCAGCAGCGCGACGCCCGCGGCGATCAGGCCGAGCAGCAACAGCGTCGCGGCATAGCGGCTGATCGCCAGCCCGCCGTGGGCCAGGGGCTTGTCGAGGAAGTCGCCGACCACGGCGCCCAGCGGGCGGGTCAGGACGAAGGCGGCCCAGAACAGGAGCGTGCGCGACGCGCGGGTGGCGAAATGCAGCGCCGCGACGATGCACAGCAGCCCGCCGAAGATCGCGATCCCGCCGGCGTAGCCGAGGCCGGCCGTATCCGCGACCCAGTCGCCGAGGGCGGTGCCCAAGGTCTGCGAGAACATGATCGTGGTCCAGTAGTACGCCTCGGACTGCGTGTCGGCGACGGTCGCCACCGACACGGTCCCGGTGCTTCGCCGCCACGCCCACAGCGCCCCGAGCAGCAGCGCCAGCAGCAGCGTCGAACCGCCGGTGTAGCCGATGCCGAGCGACCGGTCGGCGAAATCGGCGAGCGTGGTGCCGACGGTGGTGCTGGCGACGATCGTCGTCCAGTACAGCCATGGATTGAAGCGCGTGGCGCGCACCTGCACGCCCACCGCCGCCACGAAGACGACCGCGAAGATCGCGGTGCCGGCGAGATAGCCCAGCCCCATCGACATCGTGACCGCGTCGCCGCCGGTCTCGCCGAGCGTGGTCGCGAGGATCTTGACGATCCAGAAGCCGAGCGTGACCTGCGGGACCTTGGCCCAGGCTTCGGTTGCCGCGGGAGCGCCGACGCCCGCGTCAGCGACCGGCGTGGGCATGCCCGTCCGCCGCCGCGTCCATCCGCGAAGCGCGCATCAGCCCGTGCGTGAAGCGGTACGCCGCGGTCTCGTAGTCGGCCACCGCCTGCAGCGTCGCCGCCGGGTCCTCGGGCAGCGCCGGCTGCGGCTCGTCGCGGTCGTGCGAGGGCCGCACGGTGTCGACGCGGCGATGCGGCGCGAGCTGCACCAGCCGCCCCGGCTGCAGGTAACCGAGCAGCTGGTAGGTGCCGACGTAGGCGCGCCCCGGCCGCTGCTGGAACACGTCGACGCCGTAGAACGCGCTGTCGTAGTCCATGCCGAGCAGCCCGAGCAGCGTCGGCGCGATGTCCACCTGCCCCATCATGCTGTCGAAGCGCCCGGGCCTGATGTTGCCCGGCGAGTAGATCCACATCGGGATCTGGTAGCGGAACACCGGCAGCGCGGCGAGGCCGCCGCTCGACGCGCAGTGGTCGGCAGTGATGACGAACACCGTGTCCCTGAACCACGGCTTCGCCCGCGCGCGGCGGAGGAAGTCGCCGATCGCCCAGTCGGTGTAGGCCACCGCGCTCTCGCGCTTGCCCTGCGGCCACGGGCCGCGCCCCTCCGGGAAGGTGTAGGGCCGGTGGTTCGAGGTGGTCATGATGTGGGCGAAGAACGGCTTGCCCGACGCGGCGTCGCGATCGAACTCGTGCAGCGCCATCGTGTACAGGTCCTCGTCGGCGACGCCCCAGATGTTCTCGTGGTGGATCGAGTTCGAGGGAATCGCGGTGCGGTCGAGCACCTCGTAGCCGTTCGCGGCGAAGAAATGGTTCATGTCGTCGAAGGCGCCGTAGCCGCCGTACATGAACTGCGAACGGTAGCCCTTGCCGTCGAACACCGTGGCCAGCGAGAACAGGCCCTCGTTGTGCGCGCGCTTGACGATGGATTCGCCCGGCGTCGGCGGCACCGACAGCGCCAGCGCCTCCAGGCCGCGCACCGTTCGCGTGCCCGAGGCGTAGAGGTTGCCGAACACGAGGCTGTCGGGCGCCAGCCGGTCGAGCTCGGGCGTGAGGCTGCGCTTGCGCCCGTACGTGCCCGAGAACTCCGCCGACAGGCTTTCCACGCTGATCAGCACCACGTTGAGCCGCCGCTCCGGCGCCGCGTTGTGGATGTGCCGCTCGATGCCGGTGTCGCGCAGGAAGGTCGCGTCGGGCGTGGCGAGCTCGCGGCGCACCTGCACGAAGGCCTCGTCGAGCGGGATCGTGCGGTAGTAGCGGTCGTAGTCGAGCGAGGCGCTGCGATAGGCCGCGAAGAACTGGTAGATGCCGTTGCCGGCGAGCTCGTTGGCGTAGGCGTTGTCGCTGTGGTCCTTCATCTCGCCGGTCACCAGCCAGGTGCCGAGCACCGCGGCGGCGATCCACCCGAGCGCGACGAGCGTCCGCGCGCCGAGCGGCGCGCTGTCGTGGCGCACCGCGCGCCAGCGCCGCGTCGCCACGAACACGGCCAGCGCCGTGCCCGCTAGCGCCGTGAGGATCCAGCCCACCGGGTACGACTCGCGGATGTTGCCGATGACCTCGGTCGTGTAGACGAGGTAGTCCACCGCGATGAAGTTGAAGCGCGCCTGGAACTCGTCCCAGAACGTCCATTCGGCCACCGCCACGAACAGCGTGACCAGCAGCAGGAACAGGCAGGCGAAGCCGACCAGGAAGCTGCCCGGGCGTTTCGCCAGCCAGCGCCGGGGCAGCAGCCACAGCAGCAGCACCAGCGGGATCGCCAGGTACACGAAGGCGAGCACGTCGTAGCCGAGCCCGACGCCGAAGATGAAGGCCCACGTCGCCGGGCTCGGAGGCACCCCGCTGCCGGTGGCCACCAGCAGGGCCAGCCGGGTCGCGAACGAGACGCAGAGGAACACCGCGCCCAGCCAGAGCAGCGGCCGGAAACGTTCGTACAGCGGATGCGGTTGCAAGCGGGTTCCTCGCGGGGCGTATGCTGCAGCCTCGCCCGGGCGGCCGTAACCGATCCTCAGCCCGGCCTCAGCGAAGCGTTAATCCGCCGGACGCATTCCCGCCCAGACGCCAGACGCCCAGACGCCATGTCCAGCCCCGACCCGACCGGCATGCGCGTCCTCGTGATCGAGGACCAGCGCGACATCGCCGCCAACATCTGGGATTTCCTCGAGCGCCGCGGCCATGCCGTGGACCATTGCGCGGACGGCGCCGCGGGCCTCGCGCGGGCGCGCCGCGGCGGCTTCGACGCGATCGTGCTCGACCTCGGCCTGCCGCGCCTCGACGGCCTGGACCTGTGCCGCGCGCTGCGCGACGCCGGCGACGGCGTGCCGGTGCTGATGCTGACCGCGCGCGACACGCTCGAGGACAAGCTGCGCGGCTACGCCGAAGGCGCCGACGATTACATGGTCAAGCCTTTCGCGCTGCGCGAGCTCGAGGCGCGGTTGCGCGCGCTGCACCGTCGCAGCGCGCCGGGCGCGTCGCCGGCGCCGCTCGAACATGCCGGCCTCGGCTACGACCCGGCAATCCTCGTGGCCACGCGCGAAGGCCGCCGCATCCCGCTCACCCGCATGCAGGGCGCGCTGCTCGCCGCGCTGCTCGCGCAGGCGCCTCACGTCGTCGCCCGCGAGCGCCTGCTGCGCACGCTGTGGCCCGATGGCGACGGCGATGCCGCGGCGCTGCACACGCTGGTGTACGAATTGCGCTCGCTCGTCGACCGCCCCTTCGCGCAGCCGTTGCTGGGGTCGGTGCGCGGCGTCGGCTACCGCATCGGGGGCGCGCCGTGAGCGCGCGCGCGATGCCCCTGCGCCGCCGCGTCGCGCTGGCCTGCGTCGCGCTGGGCCTGGTGCTGAGCCTGGCGTTCGCGGTCGCGGTCGCGATGGTCGCCGAGGACTACGAATACGTGCTCGCCGCCGAGATCCTGCGCGGTCAGTCCGAGGACTACAGCCTGCGCCTCGCGAACGGCCTGCCGGCGCAGTTGCCGCGCACGCACCGGCTGAGCGGCTACCTCGGCCGCGACGTGCCTTCGCAGTACGCGGGCTATCCGCTGGGCGTGCACGAGGATCCCGCGCGCGACGACGTGCACGTCGGCGTGTTCGACACCGCCAGCGGCCGGATGACCTTCGTCATCGACCTGAGCGACATCGAGCAGCTCGAGCAGCGCCTCAACCTGTTCCTCGCGGGCATGGTGGTGCTGGGCACCGCGCTCGCCGGGTGGTTCGGCTGGTTGCTCGCCGGGCGCGCCGTCGCGCCGGTCGGTCGCCTGGCGGCGTCGGTGGACGCGCTCGGGACGCGGCCGCAGCCGACCACGCTGCGCGACGCCACCAGCAGCGACGAGCTCGGTCACCTCGCGGGGGCGATCGACGCGTACCAGGCGCGCCTGGTCGAGGCGGACGCGCACGAGCAGGCCTTCTTCGCCGACGCCAGCCACGAGTTGCGCACGCCGGTCGCAGTGGTGCGCGGCGCGCTGGAAGTCCTGCTCGACGAACCGCATCCGCCTGCGCTCGAAAGCCGCCTCCGGCGGGTCGAACGCGGCATCGGCGAGCTCTCCGACCTGCTCGAGGCCATGCTCGACGTCGCGCGGCGGCGTCCGCCGCAGCTCGAGGACGTGGACGCCGCCTCGTTCCTGCACACCGCCGGG
>DASTWT010000269.1:0-3755 GCA_035765815.1 Luteimonas sp.
GGTTCCGGCCTGCGCGGCAGGCGCGTGGATGCGACAATGGCCCGGCGGGCCGGCGAAGCGCCGAGTCTAGCGCAGGCGGCGCGCGCGTCCGCGCCCGCGTTTCCTTCCAGTCAGCCGGAGTGCAGCGGTTTGTCGGCAGAGACCCGGTTCCTGGTCGAGCGGATGGCGGGACTGCTGCAGCGGGGTTGGGCCAGCCTGCGCACCCGCGGCTGGCGCGCGACGCTGGCGCACGCCCGGCAGCGCTTCCGGCAGGGCAGCGCGCCGGCGACGGACCTCTACTTCCCGCCGGGGATGCCGTTCTCGCCGTTCGCGGTGCCGGCGTCGGCGGCGCCGCGCGCCAGCATCGTCGTCCCGGTCTACGGGCAGCTCGCGCGGACCCTCGCATGCCTGCGCGCGCTGGCCGCGCATCCGCCGCGGGCGCCGGTCGAGGTGATCGTGGTCGACGACGCCTCGCAGGACGACACGCCATCGGTGCTGCCGCGGGTCGAAGGCCTGCGCTACCACCGGCGCGCCGCGAACGGCGGTTTCATCGCCGCGTGCAACGACGGCGCGGCCCTGGCGCGCGGCGAATTCCTCGTGTTCCTCAACAACGACACGGTGCCGCAGCCGGGCTGGCTGGACGCGCTGCTCGCCACCTTCGATGCCGAACCCGCGGCCGGGCTGGTCGGCGCGCAGTTGCTGTACCCGGACGGGCGGTTGCAGGAAGCCGGCGGCGTGGTGTTCCGCGACGGCAGCGCGTGGAACTACGGGCGTTTCGGCGCGCCCGCGGACCCGCGCTACGGCTACGTCCGCGACGCCGACTACGCGAGCGGCGCGGCGATCGCGATCCCGCGCGCGCTGTTCGACGCGGTCGGCGGCTTCGACGCGCGCTATTCGCCGGCGTACTACGAGGACACGGACCTCGCGTTCGCGGTGCGCGCCGCGGGGCGGCGGGTGCTGTACCAGCCGGCGTCGCGCGTGGTCCACGACGAGGGCGCGACCTCCGGCACCGACACCGGCAGCGGCCCCAAGGCCGCGCAGGTCCGCAACCGGGCGCGGTTCGCGGAACGGCGCGCGGCCGAACTCGCCGCCTCGCCCGAGCCGGGGAGCCTGCCCTCGCCCGCCCTGCTGCATCGCCACCAGCCGCAGGTGCTGGTGATCGACGCGCTCGTGCCGCGGCCGGACCGCGATTCCGGCTCGCTGCGGCTGGTGAACCTGATGCGGCTGCTGCGCGAGGAAGGCGCGCACGTGGTGTTCCTGCCGGCCGGGCACGAGCGCGCCGGCCCGCACATCGAAGCGCTGCAGCAACTCGGCATCGAGGCCTGGCACGCGCCGTTCACGGGCAGCCTGCCGGCGTGGCTGCGCGAGCACGGTCGCCGCTTCTCGGCCGTGCTCGCCAGCCGCCACTACGTCGCACGCGAATTCCTGCCGCTGCTGCGCGCGCACGCGCCGCAGGCGCGCGTGGTGTTCGACAGCGTCGACCTGCATTTCCTGCGCGAGCAGCGCGAAGCCGAACTCTCCGGCGACCGCGCGCTGCTGCGCATGGCTGCACGCACGCGCCGGCGCGAGCTCGACGTCGTCGCGCGCAGCGACGCCACCCTGGTGGTCAGCACGGCGGAACGCGAGCTGCTCGCGCGCGAGGCGCCGGGCGCGCGGGTCGAGGTGGTTTCCAACCTGCACCGCGTGGCGGGCCCCGGCCTGCCGTTCGCGCAGCGGCGCGACCTCGTGTTCGTCGGCGGTTTCCGCCACCCGCCGAACGCCGACGCGGTGCTGTGGTTCGCCGCGGAGATCTTCCCGCGGATCCGCGCCGCGCTGCCTGCCGTGCGCTTCCATTGCATCGGCGGCGATCCGCCGCGCGCGATCCTCGCGTTGGGCGAGCAGCCCGGCATCGTCGTGCACGGCCACGTCCCCGACATCGATCCGTTCATGGAAGGCTGCCGCGTCGCCGTCGCGCCACTGCGCTACGGCGCCGGGGTGAAGGGCAAGGTCAACCTGAGCATGGCGCACGGGCAGCCGGTGGTGGCGACGCCGTGCGCGGTGGAAGGCATGCACCTGGCCGACGGCGAGGACGTCCTCGTCGCCGCTGACGCCGTGGCCTTCGCCGACGCGGTGCTGCGGCTGTACGACGACGAGCCGCTGTGGCAGCGGCTGGCCTCCGGCGGGCTCGACAACGTCGCGCGGCATTTCTCCGCCGACGCGGCGCGCGGCGTGGTGCGCCGGGTGCTGTTGCCCGACGCGACGCCGCGCTGACCGCGCGCGGTGCGCCGGCTCAGCCGCGTCGCGCGCGCTCCACGCCGGGCAGCGCTTCGAGCCGGCCCAGCAGGCGCGCGAAGTGCCCGAAGTCGGACACGCGCACGCGCAGCCGCAGGCGCAAGCCGCTGCCGCCGTTGTCGCTGTGGATGTCGAGGACGTGTGCGTCCTCCTGCGCGATCACGTTGGTCAGGTCCTTGAGCAGCCACTTGCGGTCGACCGCGTCCACCTGCAGCTCCACTTCCTGGCCGCCGCCCTGCGTCGCGCCCCATTCCACCGGCAGGATCCGCCCCGGCTGCGCGGCGGCGAGGCGCTGGAACGTGGCGCAATCGTCGCGGTGCACGCTGACGCCGCGCCCGCGCGTGAGGTAGCCCGACACCGCTTCGCCGGGCAGCGGCTGGCAGCAGCGCGCCATCTGCATCAGCAGGTTGCCGACGCCGACGACGGTGGCGGCGGACCCCTTGGCCGGCTTGCGGCGCGGCGCGCCGCGCGCGGACGGGGACAGGTGCTGCGGCGGCGCCTGGGCCGCCTGCGGCGCGGCGGCGGCGGCGCGCGCGCGCTCGTGCTCCGACAGCGCCCGCAGCACCTGGTGCGGGCCGACGTCGCCGAGCGCGACCAGCACCTGCAGGTCGTCGACCGAGTCGGCGTTGAACCTGCGCAGCACCGGCGACAGGTCCGCGTGCTGCAGGCCGACGCGCCTGAGCTCGCGCTCGAGCAGCTCGCGGCCCGCCTGCAGGTTGCGCGCGCGGTCGAGGCGGTGGAACCAGCTGCGCACCTTCTCGCGCGAGCGCGCGCTGGCGAGGAATCCGTTCGCGGCGACGAGCCAGTCGCGCCGCGGCTCGCCGGTCTTCGCGGTCAGGATCTCGACGCGGTCGCCGCTGCGCAGCCTGTGGTCGAGGGGCACGATGCGGCCGTCGACCTTCGCGCCGCGGCAGCGATGCCCGACCTCGGTGTGCACGTGGTAGGCGAAGTCGAGCGGGGTCGCGCCGAGCGGCAGGTCCACCACCTCGCCCTTCGGCGTGAGCACGTAGACGCGGTCCTCGACGAGCTCGCTGTCGAGTTCGCCGAACAGGCCTTCGCCGTCCACGCCGCGCGCGCCGTCCACGTGCGCGTCGAGCAGGCGCCGCATCCATTCGATCTTGCGGTCGAGCGCGGCGTCGGCCGCGGCGGACCGGCCGCCGGGACCTTCCTTGTAGCGCCAGTGCGCGGCGACGCCGAGCTCGGCCTGCGCGTGCATTTCCGCGGTGCGGATCTGCACCTCGAGCGTCTTGCCTTCCGGTCCGAGCACGGCGGTGTGCAGCGAACGGTAGTCGTTGCGCTTGGGCCGCGCGATGTAGTCGTCGAACTCGCCCGGCAGCGGCGCCCAGAGCGCGTGGACCACGCCCAGCGCGGCGTAGCAGGCGGCGACGTCGTCGACCATCACCCGGACCGCGCGCAGGTCGTACAGCTCGCCGAACGGCACTTCCTTGCGCTGCATCTTCTTCCAGATGCTGTAGATGTGCTTCGGCCGCCCGGAGATCTCCGCG
>DASTWT010000270.1:0-2314 GCA_035765815.1 Luteimonas sp.
CGCTGGCACCTGGGCGGTCGCGGCCGACCTGGCGGCCGACCATCCGGACACCTACGTGGTCCGGAAGGGCGACACGCTCTGGGACATCGCCGGCCGGTTCCTGCAGAAGCCCTGGCTGTGGCCGGAAATCTGGCAGGCCAACCCGCAGATCGCGAACCCGCACCTGCTCTATCCCGGCGACGTCGTGTCGCTGGCCTACCTCGACCAGGTGCCGCAGCCGCAGGCGGTGGTCCAGCCGGGCCCGCGCACCGAGGCGCCGATCGACGCCATCCCGCTCGAGGCGGTGAAGCCGTTCCTGAAGGACCTGCGCGTCGTCGACGACTTCCGCCGGCTGCCCTACATCGTCGCCCTCGAGGAAGACCGCCTGCGCAGCAGCGACGGCCAGCTCGCCTACGCCGCCGAGCTGGCGATGGCGCCGGGCCAGCGCGTGGACATCCTGCGGCCGGTGCAGCGCTACACCTGGCGCGACAGCATGTACGGCTGCTGCGACCTGTTCCAGAAGGACGACCTGGACTACCGCGGCCGCACCATCCCCGACAGCGGGCACTTCTGGGCCGGCGCGATGGTCCTGGACTCCGGCCGCGACACCCTGGGCTACGAGCTGGTGCGCGTGGCCACCGCCGTGGTCACCCGCGGCGAGGTGGGCGGCAACCAGGCGTCCACGCTCCTGATCGAAGGCGACTCGCGCGACGTCCGTGCGGGCGACCGCATCGTGCCGGCGAGCGTGAACGGCTACGACCTGCAGTTCTTCCCGCACGCGCCGGCGCAGCGCTTCGAATACGGCCGCGCGAAGGTCCTGGCGATCTCGGACATGCTGACGACGGGCGGCCCGCACGACATCGTGGCGCTGTCGGTCGGCCGTCGCGACGGCATCGACAACGGCACCGTGTTCTCCGCATGGCGCCCGGGCTCGCGCATCGTGGACCGCGTGTACGCGCCCGACTTCACCGAGGAATGGGTCTTCCCGAGCGGCAAGACCAAGTTGCCCGACGAGTTCGCCGGCCACCTGATGGTGTTCCGCACCTTCGAGAAGGTCAGCTACGCGATGGTGATGGACAGCGTGAAGCCGACGCGCGTCGGCTACGAGCTGAAGCAGCCCGACGCGACGTACTGAGCGCAGGGCAAATCCCGACAGGTAGAAGCGACGGCGCCCGAGGGCGCCGTCGCCGTTTGCGGGCGATGCTGGGCGAATGGACGAACCGGCCGCCGACGCGGGCATCGAAGCGCTGCTGCGCCTGGACGCGTGCGGCGGGCCGGTGGCGCCGCGGCGGGCGCTGCTCGACGCCTGCGGCGGCGATGCGGGCGCGGCCGTGGCCGCGGGCCCGCGCGCATGGCGCCGGCATGGCCTCGACGGCGAACAGGCGGAACGGCTGGCGCGGCCCGGGCGTGGCGCCATCGCGCGCAGCCTGGCGTGGCTCGCGGCGCCGCGGCACCGCGCGATCGGCTGGGCGGATCCCGACTATCCGGCGCTGCTGCGGCGCATTCCCGCGCCGCCGCTGGTGCTGTTCGTCGCCGGCGATGCGGCGCTGCTGTGGCATCCCTCGGTCGCCGTCGTCGGCAGCCGCTCGCCGAGCGCGGGCGGCGCCGACAACGCATTCGCGTTCTCGCGCGCGTTCGCCGCGTCCGGACTCGCCGTCGCCAGCGGCATGGCCGCGGGCATCGACGCCGCCGCGCACGCCGGGGCGCTCGCGGGCGGCGGCGCGACGATCGCGGTGCTCGGTTGCGGGCCCGACGTCGCGTACCCGCGCAGCAACGCGGCGCTGCACGCGCGCATCGAGGCGCACGGCGCGATCGTGAGCGAACACGCGCCCGGCACGCCCGCGCACCGCCTGCACTTCCCCACCCGCAACCGCATCATCGCGGGCCTGTCGCTCGGCACGCTCGTGGTCGAGGCCGCGATGCGTTCCGGCGCGCTGATCACCGCACGCCAGGCAGGCGACTGCGGGCGCGAGGTGTTCGCGCTGCCCGGCTCCATCCACAATCCGAAGGCGCGCGGCTGCCACCGCCTGCTGCGCGACGGCGCGGCGCTGGTGGAGGAGCCGCGCGAGGTCGTGCTGGCGCTCGGCCCCGTTGCCGCCAGCCTCGCCGAAGCCTTGCGCGGCCGCCTCGGCGATCCCGCGAACACCGCGACGGCCGTCCCCGGCGGGGCCGCACTCCCCGGATCGGTCGCCGACCCCGACTACCAGCGCTTGTGGCAGGCCCTCGGCCACGACCCAACAGGTATGGACGCGCTCGTCTCACGCACCGGATTGACGGCCGCCCGGCTGTCCTCCATGCTGCTGCTCATGGAGCTCGAGGGGCGCGTGGTTTCGGG
>DASTWT010000271.1:0-4725 GCA_035765815.1 Luteimonas sp.
GGCCAGGGCGGATTGCAAGCCGGGCCGGTGCGTGCGGCCGGTTCCGCGACCACGCCGCAGGTCGGCGTCGGCGCGAACGTCGAGACCGGCACCGGGATGATGGCCGGACAGA
Organism: Luteimonas sp.; assembly: GCA_035765815.1. GTDB lineage: Bacteria > Pseudomonadota > Gammaproteobacteria > Xanthomonadales > Xanthomonadaceae > Cognatiluteimonas. The sequence goes on from DASTWT010000271.1 coordinate 113, forward strand.
GCCTCGAAGCCGCCCAGCACGCCGCGCACCGCGCCGAGATGAAGGCGCGCGCCGAAGAGAAGAAGGCCCGCGCGGAAGCGAAGAAGGCCGCGAGCGCGGCGGGCAACGCCAGCAGCCAGGCGACGGCCGCCGTCGCGGGCAACGCCAGCGCCGGCGCGAACGCCGCGGTGACCTCGGGCGCAGACGCCCAGGCCGACCAGGCTGCGGGTGCGGGCGCCGGCGTCGGTGCCGAGGCCGGGCAGGGCGATGCGGCCACCGCCGACGGGAAGGATGCGAAGAACCCGAAGCGGCAACCCGAGCCCGCCTCCGGCGGTTGACCGTTCGACGCGGGGCGGCCGGGCGCCGCCCCGCGGCTGCCTCCGCGGGAGTGGCTCCTGTAGAATGGGGCTTTCCAGCGAGCCGCTGCCGCCATGACGACTCCAAGCCCCGTCACGCCCCTGATCTTCGTCACCGGGGGCGTGGTGTCCTCGCTGGGCAAGGGCATCGCCGCCGCCTCGCTGGCCGCGATCCTCGAGGCCCGCGGCCTGCGGGTCACGATGATGAAGCTGGACCCGTACATCAACGTGGACCCGGGCACGATGAGCCCGTTCCAGCACGGCGAGGTCTACGTCACCGACGACGGGGCCGAGACCGACCTGGACCTCGGCCACTACGAGCGCTTCGTGAACACGCGCCTGTCCGGCCGCAACTCGATCAGCACCGGCAAGGTGTACGAGGCCGTGATCCGCAAGGAGCGCCGCGGCGACTACCTGGGCGGCACGGTCCAGGTCATTCCCCACATCACCGACGAGATCAAGCGCTGCATCGACGCGGCGACGGCCGGCTTCGACGTGGCCCTGGTCGAGATCGGCGGCACGGTCGGCGACATCGAGTCGCTGCCGTTCCTCGAGGCGATCCGCCAGCTGCGGACCGAGCGCGGCCCGGACAAGGCGATGTTCATGCACCTCACGCTGGTGCCGTGGATCGCCGCCGCGGGCGAGCTGAAGACCAAGCCGACGCAGCATTCGGTGAAGGAACTGCGCTCCATCGGCATCCAGCCCGACATCCTCCTGTGCCGCAGCGAGCAGCCGCTGCCCGACGGCGAGCGCCGCAAGATCGCGCTGTTCACCAACGTGCCGGAGAAGGCGGTGATCTCGGCCGTCGACCTGGACAACATCTACAAGATCCCGATGTGGCTCCACGGGCAGGGCCTGGACCAGATCGTGGTCGACCAGTTCCGCCTCGGCGATCGCGCCGGCGCCGCCGACCTGTCGCAGTGGGAGGCGGTGGTGGACGCGGCGGAGCATCCGGTGGATGCCGTCACCATCGCGGTGGTCGGCAAGTACGTCGACCACCAGGACGCCTACAAGTCGCTGGCCGAGGCGCTCAAGCACGGCGGGCTGCGCCAGCGCACGAAGGTGACGCTCAAGTGGCTCGAATCCAGCGAAGTCGAGCGCGACGGCGACGCCGCGCTGGCGGGCGTGGACGGCATCCTCGTCCCGGGCGGCTTCGGCGATCGCGGGTTCGAGGGCAAGGTGCTGGCGGCGCGCCATGCGCGCGAGACCGGCACCCCGTATTTCGGCATCTGCTACGGCATGCAGGCCGCGGTGGTCGACTACGCGCGCGACGTCGCCGGCCTCGGCGACGCCAACAGCACCGAGAACGACAAGCGGTCGCCGCACCCGGTGATCGGCCTGATCACCGAGTGGCGCACCGCCAGCGGCGACGTCGAGCGGCGCAGCGAGGAAAGCGACCTGGGCGGCACCATGCGCCTGGGCCTGCAGGAGCAGCGGATCAGGCCGGGCACGCTCGCGCACAGGCTCTACGGCGCCGACGTGGTGGGCGAGCGCCACCGCCACCGCTACGAGTTCAACAACCGCTACCGCACGCAGCTGGAGGACGCCGGCCTGGTGATCAGCGCCAAGTCGATGGACGACACGCTGGTGGAGATGATCGAGCTGCCGCAGGCGATGCATCCGTGGTTCCTGGCCTGCCAGGCGCATCCCGAATTCCTCTCCACGCCGCGCACGGGCCATCCCCTGTTCATCGGCTTCATTCGCGCGGCACGCGAGCACAAGGCGGCTGGCGGCCAACATGCAACCGGCGGGCGCCTGCTGAAGGAGGCCAGCGCATGAACCTGTGCGGTTTCGAGGTCGGCCTCGACAAGCCGTTCTTCCTGATCGCCGGGCCTTGCGTGATCGAGTCGATGCAGTTGCAGCTCGATACCGCGGCGCAGCTGAAGGAGATCACGTCCTCGCTCGGCATCCCCTTCATCTTCAAGTCGAGCTTCGACAAGGCCAACCGCACCTCCGGCACGAGCTTCCGCGGCCCGGGGCTGGAGGAAGGCCTGAAGGTGCTGGCGGAAGTGAAGCGGCAGGTCGGCGTCCCGGTGCTCACCGACGTGCACGAGTACACGCCGATGGACGAGGTGGCGTCGGTGGTGGACGTGCTGCAGACGCCCGCGTTCCTGTGCCGGCAGACCGACTTCATCCAGAAGGTCGCCGGCGCCGGTCGCCCGGTCAACATCAAGAAGGGCCAGTTCCTGTCGCCCTGGGAGATGAAGCACGTCACCGACAAGGCGAAGGCCACCGGCAACACGCAGATCATGGCGTGCGAGCGCGGCGCGAGCTTCGGCTACAACAACCTGGTGAGCGACATGCGCTCGCTGGCGGTGATGCGCGACACCGGCTGCCCGGTGGTGTTCGACGCCACGCACTCGGTGCAGCTGCCCGGCGGCGCCGGCGGCAAGTCCGGCGGCCAGCGCGAGTTCGTGCCGGTGCTGGCGCGGGCGGCGATCGCGGTCGGCGTGGCGGGCGTGTTCATGGAAACCCACCCCGATCCCGACAAGGCGCTCAGCGACGGCCCGAACGCCTGGCCGCTCGGGAAGATGCGCGCGCTGCTCGAAACCCTCATGACCCTCGACCGGGCCACCAAGCAATCCGGATTCCTGGAATCCGAAGTTTGAGCTTTGGCCACGGATGAACACGGATAGACACGGATAGAGCGGAACGGTTCGAAAAGCCTTATCCGTGTTCATCGGATTTGATCGGTGGCAAAAAAAGCCTTTCCCCTGAACGTGACAAGACGAGACAGATGACGACGATCGCCAAGGTGCACGCACGCGAAATCCTGGACAGCCGGGGCAACCCGACCCTCGAGGCCGAGGTCACGCTCGCCGACGGCAGCTTCGGCCGCGCGATGGTGCCGTCCGGCGCGTCGACCGGCTCGAAGGAAGCGGTGGAGCTGCGCGACGGCGACAGGACGCGCTACCTCGGCAAGGGCGTGCGCAACGCCGTCGCCAACGTCAACGGCGCGATCGCGCAGGCGCTGGACGGCTTCGAGGGCGACCAGGTCGCGCTCGACCAGCGCCTGGTCGACCTCGACGGCACCGAGAACAAGGGTCGCCTCGGCGCGAACGCGCTGCTCGGCGTGTCGCTGGCGCATGCGCATGCGGTCGCCGCCTCGCACCGGCTGCCGCTGTGGCGCTGGCTCGCCGGCGACCGCGCGGTCTCGCTGCCGGTGCCGATGATGAACATCATCAACGGCGGCGCGCACGCCGACAACAACGTGGACCTGCAGGAATTCATGGTGCTGCCGGTCGGCTTCGGGTCGTTCTCCGAGGCGCTGCGCGCGGGCACCGAGGTGTTCCATGCGCTGAAGTCGGTGCTGAAGACGCGCGGCCTGTCCACGGCGGTCGGCGACGAGGGCGGCTTCGCGCCGGACCTTCGCAGCAACGAGGAAGCGCTGGAAACGATCCTCGAGGCGATCGGCAAGGCCGGTTACCACGCCGGCGAGGACATCCTCCTCGGCCTCGACGTCGCCTCGAGCGAGTTCTACGAGAACGGCAAGTACCACCTCACCGGCGAGGGCAAGCGCCTGACCAGCGAGCAGTTCGCCGACTTCCTCGGCAACTGGGTGGCGCAGTACCCGATCGTCACGATCGAGGACGGCATGGACGAGGGCGACTGGGACGGCTGGAAGCTGCTCACCCGCCAGCTCGGCGACAAGGTGCAGCTGGTCGGCGACGACCTGTTCGTGACCAACCCGCGCATCTTCAAGGAGGGCATCGAGCAGGGCGTGGCCAACGCGATCCTGATCAAGGTCAACCAGATCGGCACGCTGACCGAGACGCTCGAGGCGATCGCGATGGCGGACTCGGCGCGCTACGCGGCCGTGGTCTCGCACCGCTCCGGCGAAACCGAGGACACGACGATCGCCGACATCGCGGTGGCCACGACGGCGACGCAGATCAAGACCGGCTCGCTGTGCCGCAGCGACCGCGTCGCCAAGTACAACCAGCTGCTGCGCATCGAGGAGGCGCTGGGCGCGCAGGCGCGCTACGCCGGCCGCGCCGCCTTCGTCTCGCTGCGGCGCTGAGCGGGCACGGCACGCCCCCGATGCGCGGCCTGCGGATCCTCCTGGTGCTGCTGCTGGTCCTGCTGGGCTGGCTGCAGTACCGGCTCTGGTTCGGCGGCGGCGGCGAGCGCGAAGTGGCGCAGCTGCAGGCGCAGGCCGCGCGCCAGCGCCACGACAACACCGGCCTGCAGCAGCGCAACGACGCGCTCGCCGCGGAAGTCGAGGACCTCAAGTCGGGCGAGGCGGCGGTCGAGGAACGGGCGCGCAACGAGCTGGGC